>JANLRE010000951.1:0-1794 GCA_031368205.1 Fimbriiglobus sp.
GAGCAACCAACAGGCGAAGGGCGATTTCAAAAACGCGAACCAGGGCACGTACATGTACGCCCACGCGATCGCCACCCTGGCCTTGTGCGAGTTGCTCGGCATGACCAACGACCGCAACTTGGAAGGACCGGCGCAGAAAGCCGTGAACTACATCATCACCGCCCAAGCCGCCGACGGAAGTTGGGGCTACCAATCGGGCAATTCCGGCGACACCTCCATCGTCGGGTGGGAAATCCAAGCGCTGTATTCCGCCACGTTGTGCAAGGGGCTACGGGTCGATAAAAGTACCTTTGCGAAAGCCCGAAAGTTCCTCGATAAAGTCGGCTCCGGGTCGATGAAATCGACCTACGGCTACAACTCACCGGGTAGCAGTCTGACGCTCACCCCCGTCGGGCTATTGTGCCGGTACTACGCGGACGGCTGGGGGCCGGACCACCCCGGTTACGCGGCGGGCGTCGCCTTCTTGATGAAGAGCCAACAGCCGAGCAAGACCTACACCAACATCTACTACTACTACTACGCCACGCAGGTGGTTCACTTCTTTGAACGGGACGAGTGGTACAAAAATTGGAACCCGGCGATGCGCGATTTGTTCATCTCCACCCAAGTGCCCGAAGCCAAAACCAACGGCGGCAGTTGGGACGCGGACAATTCCAACATCGGCACCAACTGTGGCCGCCTCGGGACCACGTGCCTGACGTTGCTGACGCTCGAAGTCTACTACCGCCACTTGCCACTGTACAAGCGCGATTCAGGCGGCCTGAAAGAACTCGAACGCGCCCGGTAACTTGCCTCACTTCTTGTCTTCGACTTCTAGCGGTGAAAACTGCCAGAACCCGAGTCGGCTTGTCAACGCTGGCGGCTTACCGGACGGCGTCAAGCCGTACTTGGTTGGTGTCTCGGTGATGGCTAAAATGACGTTTCCGTTGTGATTGACGGGCCGGAATGCGGAGTTGTGTGAGAATACATTATTCCACTGATGAATCAGTTTGCCGGTATGTGTTTGATATACTCGTAGCAACTCAGAACCATCAGATTCAAGTATGTAGTTTGGTGGTGCAGGTTTTTTCACAACGAATGTATCTGTTGACAAAAGTAACAGTTCGCCATCAGGTGACAAATGGACTTTTGAATAATTGTCTCCTCGGGTGAGGCTGATCTCTCCCGTTTGTTTTCCTGTTACCGCATTGACAACTCTAATAACAAGATTTGGATATTTATCTTCAAACGCACTGAATGACTCGTTCCATTTCGTGCGAATTTCTTTGGTCCGTTTCTCGACTACAGATTGAACAGAAAGCTTTTCAAATGCTCGAATATTCTCGGTATCGCGACTATAAGTAGCAATAAGCTCGTTCAATTTCTCAGTATATGTACGGCGATTGCTCATGTCGTAAGCAATGGCGATCGTGCTCCCGTCGGCGGAAACTGCTGTGCTTGTTGCTGTACGCAGATCAGGCAGTGATGGGATTTGCCAATTAATTGTGCCTTTTTCCAGGTTCCAGCAGGTCACAGATGTACTGTTTTTCACCATTATCTGACCGACTGCAATGCGGTCACTGTGTGCGTAACTTTCACGCTCGATGTAGCTTGCATCGGCATTGGGGAGCCGCTTGAGTTCGTCGCCGGTTATTGGGTGTAACAGACGCAGGCCGGCTTTAACAATCAGTTTCCTCTCATTCGCTTCATAGTAAATGTTCCATATGCCCCGACCGTCCGCAGACAGATGGAAGAGCTCACTTGCTTGAGTGTCAAATGTCACGGGGTCTACTGATTCAGGCCGTTTGGGATCGA
>JANLRE010000981.1:0-2762 GCA_031368205.1 Fimbriiglobus sp.
GAAAGCCCGTTCCAGAAGGAGTGCCAGAAAATTTTGCCAGACCCGACACCCTCCCACCCACCGATTTTTCAATCGCGCTGTGGCGTGCCACAATCCGATTTGGTATTCTAGCACTCAACTCTCCCCTCAAACTCTTCCCCAGATCACTGGGAGTAACCCATGTTGACTCGTTTACTCACGGCGGCCCTCGTGTTGGCAGTCGCACCAATGGCCCACGCGGACACCAAAACCGGGTTCGTGAACAAGACGTTCACCAACGCGGACGGCACCGAATCGCCTTATGTTGTCTACGTTCCACCGGGCTACGATGAGTCGAAGCCGTTGCCGGTGATTTTGTTCTTGCACGGTTCGGGCGAAAGCAAGGGCGGATCGACGCCACCCATCGAACAAGGTTTAATGAACGGCCACTTTCAGAAGCAAGCCAAGAAATTCCCCGCGATCGTGGTCATCCCCCAGAGCGAAAAACGGACGTGGGGCGCGGCTAGCGATGACGGCAAGCGGGCTGTTGCGATGTTGGACGCTACGATCAAAGAATACAAACTCGACGAGAAGCGAATTTACTTGACGGGCCTCTCGATGGGCGGGTATGGCACGTGGTCGTTGGCCGCAGCTCACCCCGAGAAGTGGGCCGCGATTGTGCCGATATGTGGCGGCGGTAACGTGAAGGACGCGGAGAAGATCAAAGACATTCCGTGTTGGTGTATTCACGGCGATAAAGACGGGGCGGTGAATGTCAGCAAGTCCCGTGAAATGATCGAGGCCCTGAAAGCAGCCGGCAGCACCCCGCGTTACACCGAACTCGCCTGGGTCGGCCACAATTCCTGGGACGCAGGGTACAGTATTCCCGAACTGTATTCGTGGCTATTCGCCCAGAAGAAGAAGTAGTTTGCGTTGAACCCACGAAAAAGTTCCGTGGGCTTGAATCTTGTTTTCCCTTAACTCTGGAGACTTTTGTCATGACGAAACCTTCTCGGCGGGGCTTTATGCAGGCGTCCGCAGTGGCCGGTTCGGCGCTTGCGATGAGTGCCAAGAGCTACGGCAACGTGCTGGGCGCGAACGGCAAAATCAACATCGGCTTCATCGGCGTTGGTGGCCGGTGCCAACAACACATTGATGTCGTGTTGAAGATGAAAGAACAAGGCAAAGGCATCGAACCCTACGCCGTGTGCGACGTGTGGGACGGCGACCCGACCAAAGGTCGCGGCAAGGGCCAGGGGCTATATCCAGCCGCGAAGCGGTGCGGCATCCCGGAAGGGGACAAGGCCCGCGTCGCGAAAGACTTCCGCGTCATTCTCGACAACAAAGACGTTGACGTGGTGACGGTCGCAACGCCGGACCACTGGCACGCCCGCATCTCGATCGACGCGATGCTCGCGGGCAAGGACGTGTACTGCGAAAAGCCGATGACCAAGACCATCGCCGAGGCGCAAGCCGTCGTCGATGCGTGGAAGAAATCGGGCCGCGTGATGTCGGTCGGCGTGCAGTCGATGGCCGACCCGATCTGGGGCAAGGCCCACGACCTCATTAAGGCGGGCAAGATCGGCCACGTCATGCAGGGCCAGACCAGTTACTACCGCAACTCGGACGTCGGCCAGTGGCGGTACTACTCGCTGACCAAGGACATGAACCCGTCCACGATCGACTGGGACATGTTCCTCGGCCACAAGTTCGACGTGAACGGCGAGAAGCTCGGGCCGACCCCGGCGGAGCAACCGTTCGACCGCGCGATCTTCGGCCAATGGCGCTGCTACTGGCCGTTCGGCGGCGGCATGTTCACCGACTTGTTCGTCCACCAAACGACCCACCTGATCGCCGCGATGGGCGTCCGGTACCCGCGCCGCGTCGTCGGCGGCGGCGGCATTTACTTGGAATACGACACCCGCGACGTGCCGGACGTGGCCGCGATCGTCGCGGACTACGACGAAGGCTGCCAAGTCCTCGTCACCGCGACGATGGCGAACGACCACCGCATCGAGGAGTGCATCCGCGGCCACTCGGCGACGCTGATTTTCGACAACTACCCGGTCGATCCGAAGAACCCCAAGAGTCCGATGCAGTTTGGCATGAAGGTCGTCCCGCAAAACGTCCAATCGGCCCCGCGCGGTCCGTCCGGCGAAGTGTCCAAGGATGGCGAAGTGATCCTGGGCGGCTTGGAAGGGGACGACACTT
Organism: Fimbriiglobus sp.; assembly: GCA_031368205.1. Classification (GTDB taxonomy): domain Bacteria; phylum Planctomycetota; class Planctomycetia; order Gemmatales; family Gemmataceae; genus Fimbriiglobus. The sequence goes on from JANLRE010000981.1 coordinate 2,170, forward strand.
ACGCCCTCTGGGAAAACTTCCTGGAACACGTCAAGGCCAAGAAGCAAGGCACCCTTAGCACGCCGGAACTCGGCGCTGCCGCGTTCTCGACGGTCAACATGGGCGCCCAGTCGTACCGCTTCGGTAAAGCGTTCTTCTGGGACAAGGAACAACGCAAACCCGTCGATGCCGACGCAAGTTGGGCGGCGGCGTGGGAAAAGCGATCGAAGGAGCGCGGCAAGCCGAACCAGGTCATGGGCTGGGCCGCCGGCGACGCGGGTAGCAAGCTCAACCCGCCAGAGTACATGAAGCTGGCCGGCCCGTGGGTTGACGGCAAAGACCCTGCCGGGTCGTAACCGACCGAGTGCTAACAAGAACGCGGCGAGGTTTTTACCTCGCCGCGTTCGTTTCCGATGCGGCGAAAACCTGTAAATTGAGATTGATATGAGCCGGGTGTGTCAGCGGATTCCCGGCGAACCGGCTGCGTAAGCTGCCGGGTGGTCAGCCACAAGCGGGGACGCGGTTTTTACCCAGGCGACTCACGTCGCCGGTTCGCCGGGACGGAGTACGCAATGCCTAACGCTTACGACACACTCGGCGTCAAACCGGACGCC
>JANLRE010001000.1:0-2692 GCA_031368205.1 Fimbriiglobus sp.
GGCGAACTAAAGCTCATCGAAATAACGTCCGCTCCATTATCGACTGCCCAATTAACTCCGTTTGCTGCCCAAACCATGTCGCCATTTCCCTGGTCCCCAAGAACCTTAACGTTCATCAGTTTGGCTTTCGGGGCAACACCGACCACGCCGATGTCGTTGTCGAGTGCTGCCACAATTCCAGCACAATGCGTTCCGTGGCCTTGAATCCCCTGTGTGGTGCTACTGTTTGAGAAGTTCATTTCCTTAATCACTTGATCCTTCAGATCCGGGTGGCCGCTATCAATCCCAGTGTCCAGGATGGCAACCACGGCGCCTTCGCCTTTGGTCTTGGCCCAAGCTTGCGGCACGTTGATTTTGGCGTGACCCCAATCGGTGGTTTGTCCGGCATCGGCAATCAGGCCAACCGCTTCCGGGATCAGTTCATTCGGGGGGATGCGGAAGATCGGCTTCAAATTGGCGGCAGGCGGGGCGACGTTTTCGGCGACGCCTTTTTGGGGGGCGATACGCACAATCGGTTTGAGTTGCGGGTTCTGAGCCGGCGCGATTGCGGCCAGGGTCGCAACCAGTCCGGCTACAACGGTCATCGCCAGCGCGGTTCGACGGGGGACGTTCATGGGGATCCTCTCCAATGTGAGTGAAAACAGGGGTGGAAGAATTGCATCCTCGCAACGCCCTACCTATCTGGGCGAAACGGACAACAGAATTGACCGCAATTCGTCCGATATTTTTCCCGAATCACGATTGGCCGTCAATGAACGTAGCCCCAGTCATGTCGCATTTCATAAGCGCTGCGTTGGTGTAGATGAGCGGGTAGAGTTTCTCGAAGTACCAGAGGTTGGCGAAGTAGAAGCCGATGGGGGTGGGGGGGAAGTGGGTGCCGTGGTGGGTGGCTTCGCTGAGCCACTTAAGGCCGCGTTGCACGGTTTCGGTCGGATGGGGGGACCGTGTCAAAATCGCGTCTAAGGCCAGTGCGGTTTCTTCAATGGAGGATGGGGTGCCGATTCGACCGCCCCAGCCCCCGTCGGAGTTTCTACTTTCCAGGAGCCACAAGAAGCCGTTTTCCAATGCCATGCCCCAACGGTGTTGATTGCCGGTCACATCAATGAACTCTCGACATTTCAAAACGCGGCTCGTGCCGTAGGTCAGGTTCTCAATCTCCGTGGCGTGCTGGTTGCCGAACCAGAGTGGTGCCCAGGCGCCGTCCGGGCCTTGCGTGCGGATCAGGTAGTTGATGGCCCGCTCGGTGGCGGCGTCGATGCGTCTTTGCAGGCGCGGTTCGAGCTTGTCGCGCCAGGTCGCCCAGGCGCGGATGGCGTGGGCCGTCAGATCGTTGCTGCTGCGGTCGAACGGCAGGCCGGTCCAGCCGCGACAAAAGGTCGGAATGCCGCCGTCGCGGTTTTGCAAGTTGAGTAACCACACAACGCCAGCGTGAACGGCGTCGAGCGTTCGCGTATTCGGTTCGCCCAGCTTGGCCAGCGCGAGTAACGCACTCGGCGTGTCGTCGGCGTCCGGCACGCCGCCCGAAAGATCGGTCCACGCCCACCCGCCCGGCGCCGCATGGGTGTACGGGTGCCGGACGCGGTACTGCTGGGTTAACAACCAATCGCGGATCGTGGCGCGGTCGGCTTCGCCCAGGTCGTCGGGGTTCAACGCATTCACGGACAGCGTCGTCACCCAGGTTGCCAAGTTCGTGTCAATCGGCCAACTGCCGTCGGGCAATACGGAGCGGGTCAGGAACTCGACGCCGTGTGTCACGACCGGGTTCGCCGATTGCCCCGCCGCGATCAGGCTCATGCAAACGAAACTGGTCAGCGGCGTGGCTTCGAGATAGCCACCGGTGGTCGGTTGGATTTCGCGCAATTTGCGAAGGGTGCGGGCGTGAAAGGCATTGCGAAGGAATCGCAGCACCGGGTTACGGGTAGGCTTGTGAAAATGCTTGACGTGGCCAATTGCGATCAGTGCTGGTAGGGCGTAACTGACCACCGGAAGTTGCAACCATTGGAACCACTGAAACGGACAGGCGGCCAGTTCAAACGGCAACTGCGGGACGAGGTGCCACGGGTGATCGCCTAACTTTCCCGCCAGTGCCATCATGGTCAAAATCGGCACGCTGAACGTGTGATCCTTGCCGTAACGCTCCACAATCGCCTTCGATAACTTCACCGGGTCGAGTGACCCGACGTTGCGCTTCAACCATGCTTCGACACGTTGAACGGTCGCATCGTGGCCCGTGGCTTCCGGCACGCCGAACGCCGCCCAACAGAGCGCCGTAGTGCTAATGTTGCTGAAGCTTTTCGTCGTGTCCCCCCACCCGCCGTCCACGTTTTGCGTCTCCGCCAGCCACTTCAAGCCGTTCGTGATGAGCGGCGTGTGTTGCGGTTGCTTCAGCGTGCTGAGTGTGAACAACGCCGTAGCGGTGGAGAGGGCGCTGGATGACAATTCGCCGACCCAATGCCCCGCCGGACCGCGTGCGGCCAGGAGAGCGCGGCGGGCGTTTTCACGGAATGAGGCGAGGTTAAACGGAGTCACGTGGGCGATTCGTGCGGGTGAAATCGGCTCGGAACTTGCGGCGCTCGTCTTGTAGGTCGTGGTCGAGGAGGCTTTGCGAGGCCCGACACGCGACTCCCACGGACAATAGGGCTGATCCTTTTCGCTGACTCGTTTGTGTCGGGCCTCGCAAAGCCTCGACCAC
>JANLRE010001002.1:0-12414 GCA_031368205.1 Fimbriiglobus sp.
TCGATCTTCTCGCCCTTCTTGCCGATGATGGCACCAACACGACTTGAATAAATCGTGATGATGACGCGCTCGCGGGTCCGCTCAATCTTGATCTTCGCAATCGCCGGACGCTGTTCCTTGCGATCCCGCGATCGGGTCAGGTACTTTTGAATGAAAGCCCGAACGCGAAAGTCTTCGACCAGGAGTTCGCTGTAGTCTTGCTTGTTGGCATACCACGCGCTCAGCCAGGTTTGCATAATCCCGGTGCGGAAGCCGGTTGGTCGGACTTTCTGGCCCATACAAAAAATTCCTTCATTCCGGTCAGTCACAACTGACCACACTGTTCCGAAACTCATCACAAACAAGCGAGGTCGGCCTCCTCGCGGCCGACCTCTCCGGTCGTCAACACTCTTCGTTAGTTCGCAGCAACCGGCGTGTTCGATGCAGCCTTCAATTCCGCCGCTTCGGCTACCGCTTGCATGTCAATCAGCGTGACGCCAATGTGAGACAAGCGACGCTTGATCCCAAACGCCGTCCCACGGGCACGGGGTTGGATCCGCTTGAACATCGGGCCGCCGTCGATTCGGACTTCGTGAACAACGAGGTCTTCCAGGTTCGGGCAGTTTTGATCTTCGGCGTTGCCGAACGCGCTCTTCACGACGGCTTCGATGAGTCGAGCGCCACGGTTGTGATAGAACCGCAATGCTTCGATTGCCTCATCGACGTTCTTGCCACGAATCAAGTGGGCGAAGGGCCGCATCTTACGAGGGCCAACGTCGGCAAATCGGTGTTTCGCTTTGTAAAACATAACTGTGGCCGACACTCAGTGGTCTGGGGTCAAGATCCGGTTACTTACTGACCGATTTCGCTTTGCCGCCCGAGTGACCCTTGAAGGTCCGCGTCGGGGAAAACTCGCCGAGTTTGTGGCCGACCATGTCTTCGGTCACGTAAACCTTGTGCCACAACTTACCGTTGTGAACGAGGAACGTGGAGCCGATGAAGTCCGGGACAACGGTACAATCCCGTGCCCAAGTCTTGATGGCTTCTTTGTTAGCGCCCTGCTTTTCGACCTTGGCATAAAGCCGCAGATCGACGTAAGGCCCTTTTTTCGATGAACGGCCCATGCCAACAACCCCATTCGCGGTTTCGTGTCAATTCACTGTTTACTCAGGTCAGTCTCAACTCTGGCCGGTCCAGCGTGGCGAACAGTTCATATTGCGCCACCGAACCCAATACGACCAGAGGCAAAATTCCCAGATTCTTCTTGCAGTCGCGGCTCCGCGAGCAACAAGACTTACTTCGACGACTGCTGGAACGGACCCGACGGACGGCGGCGAACGATCGAGTTGTTCGTTGGTTTCCGCTTCTTCCGGGTCTTGCCACCCTTGGCCAATACCCCGGACTTGGAACACGGATCCCGACCGCCTGCGGTCCGGCCTTCGCCACCACCCATCGGGTGGTCAACCGGGTTCATTGTGGTACCGCGGTTGTGGGGCTTGCGGCCTTTCCAGCGCATCCGCCCGGCCTTGCCCATGCTGATGTTCATGTGGTCCGGGTTCGAGACACTGCCGATTGTCGCGCGGCACTTGACCGAAACCTTACGGACTTCACCACTCGGCATCGTCAACAACGCTTGGCCTTTGTCGCGGGCACCCAGCACAGCGGAGCAACCGGCGGAGCGACAAATTTGGCCACCCTTACCGGGCGTCAACTCGATATTGTGAATCGTCATCCCGAGTGGAATCCGCGACAGTGGCAAGCAGTTGCCAACGCGGGGTTCCACTTGGTCGGCTTCACCACTTTGAACTTTATCCCCAGCCTTCAAGCCATCTGGGGCGAGGATGTAACGCTTTTCGCCATCCGTGTACTTCAGGAGCGCGATCCGTGCTGAACGGCAGGGGTCATACTCGACCGAAAGCACTTCGGCTTCCATCCCATCTTTCTTGCGCTTGAAGTCGATCGTCCGCAACATCTGCTTATGACCACCGCCCCGGAATCGCGTGGTGACGATGCCGTGGTGGTTGCGCCCGCCCTTTTTCTTGCGGCGAATCAGCAACGTCTTTTCGGGAGCGTTTACGTTGGGGTTAGTACACTCCACGAAGTCGGACACCGACCCGCCACGGCGACCTGCTGAAGTCGGGTTATATACTCGAACGCCCATGATCTTAAATCCTTAGTCATCAGTCTCAAACCACAGCCGCAAGAAATTCAGGCTCTGGCGTATCAATTCTGTTGATTTCGAGCCTGAAAGGCTCGTTCTACCAGCCCAGGGCAATGCCCTGGGTCGCCCTTAGAAGAACTCAATCCGGTCTTCTTCGTGCAACTTCACAATCGCCCGTTTCCAGTCCGCTTGCTTGCCTTCGATTTGCCGATAGCGAGCGATCTTGCCTTTGCGAGTCTGGGTGCGAACGCGATCGACCCGCACGTTGAACAACTCTTCAACCGCTGCCTTGATCTGGTTCTTGTTGGCGAGCGGGTTCACCATAAAGGTGTAGGCGTTGTGCCGCGTCGATTGGTGCGTGCCCTTCTCCGTCACGAGCGGACGAAGAATCACTTGGTGCGGCCGCAACTCGATACCCGACTCGCCGTGTACGCACGGCTTGCGCGAAGTCAATTTGCGGACGTAACGTTTTGGCCTCGGACGCGAACGCATGATTCAACCCTCAATCCGCAAAGATCAACTTCGCGGCAGCCATCCCGAATGTCTCAACAATTATTTGTTGGCCAGCAGCACTTCAAGCGCTGCCTTCGTGAGTACCAACCGTTTTTGCTTCAGCACTGTGTAGGCATTGAACTCAGCGGCTGGCATGACTTGCACGCCTTCAATGTTGCGGCCCGACTTATAGATGTTCACATCGTAAGTCGCTGTGCCGATCAACACGCTGACATCCGCAAGCGTTACGTCAATTTCAACTTGATGCTCGGTGCCATCGGTCGCCTTTTTCGCAACCATTTTTTTGCCGACCTTGATGGCGTTCAAAACTGCCGTCATGTCTTTCGTCTTCGGTGCGGCAATTGTCAACTCATCGACAATCACCACTTCGCCGTCTTGAAACTTGCTCAGGATGGCTTGCCGCGTTGCGGCTCGGACGGCTTTCTTGGTCAAGTGGTATTCGTAGTCGCGTGGCTTCGGCCCCTTCGCCGTACCGCCACCGCGCCGCTTGTTCGTTCGCTTCGTACCGGCACGGGCGTTGCCTGTGCCCTTTTGGCGGAACAGCTTCTTCGTGCTACCAGCCACCTCGCCTCGTCGCAGGGTGCTGTGCGTGCCCGCTCGCTGGTTGGCGAGGTACATCAGCACGACATCGTGTAACAGTTGGCGATTAATCTTGCCACCGAACACAGCCGGATCGACTTCGACGGTGCCAGCAGCGGCGCCTGTCTTGGTGACCACGGGAACCGTGATTTTATTGGTGACTTCAATAGTTAATTTTTTGGTCGCTGATGCGGCCATATCGTCACCTTCTTGGGGCCACCCGCCTTGCGGCAGGTCGATCATGTTACTGCGAGTCAAGCGATTTCACACAAGTTGTGTCAAATCTATCGCAGTGGATCGGAAGCCCATTTTCGAGAATCAATGGAATGGCGTTCGCCACTCACAGCAAAAAAACAACTCGACGGTGGATTTTTTGTCACACCGTCGAGCGGTAACATTAACCTATCATGCCGCTTCAATCCGTCAAGAGCCAGCGCTGATAACTCGAATCTTGATGTCCACGCCGGGTGGCAAGCTGAGGCCTTTATTCAGGGCCTCGATCGTCTTTTGCGTTGGTTGCAGGATGTCGATCAACCGCTTGTGGGTCCGGATTTCAAACTGCTCCCGCGACTTACGGTCAATGTGCGGCGACCGCAGAACCGTGTACCGCTCGATGCGCGTCGGGAGTGGGATCGGGCCGTGAACTTCGGCTTGTGTCCGTTGGGCTGTCTCCACGATTTCAGCCGCAGTGCGGTCCAAAACTTCGTGGTCATAGCCTTCCATCCGAATCCGGATCCGCTCGCTAGAAAAGCCTGCCACGCCCAACCTCCTCGAATCACACAGTCACAATCCCCAGCCGCAAAAAGCATCAGTTGGGGAAGTGTGAAGGTATGCACCCCACGTCCATCAGTCAAGGGAACTTGCCCGAAAGTGAGTCGAAATGCGTGTAATTGGTGAATTCAAGCAACGCAGTTTGAAATTGAGTTGTAATTACTGAGTTCAACCGTCATCGTGATGTTCTTGACAAGTATCGCGGATTTGGGTGCTGCCTTGACGTCTTAACACGACTTGCAAGGATTCTTTGTACGGCGGAAGCAGAGTCATCATTATGCACAAAATTTTTGCACTCATCCCGCTGGCAGTGGCCGCATTTCTCGGTCTCGGTTGCTCCAATGCTATTGTGCCAAGTTCTACACCGCGTGAGCCAGTAATACTTAGCCCCGACTTAACGCCGAACCCGGCTGCCCGGTTTGCTCAACTCAAATCTGAATACGAGGCTGAACTCAAGTCGATGACCAAGGAAGTCAAAGACCCGAAAACCGGGCAGGTAACGGGGTATATGATCGAGGGCGGCCCGATGGCCGACAAGTATTTGCCGCGCCTTTTAGAACTTGGCGAAACAGACGATGAGCCAACTTCCATCGCGGCGCTGACCCTAAGTATCAAGGGCTGGCCGACCGATCACAAATCGAAAGACGCATTCGATCTCCTGATGAAACGCTACGCCGCCAGTCCCCGACTGGTCGACTTCGTTAAAGAACACCGACGGCACTCCTACAACGGTCAAGTGGAACGGCTGGTCCGATTGACAACAGAGGGAAAAGACCCAACCGCAATCGCCATATCACTGTTCCAATTGGCGCAAAATTTCAACCCGAACTCGACTCGAATCCAAGGCGAAACTGCCGACCAAGAAACCGCCCGTCGGGAGAAATCGTTGGCCTACTATCGCCGGGTGGTCGCTGAGTTTTCCGACGTCGAGAAGGGGTCGTGGGCAAATATGTCCCGGCGGTGCATCACCCAGTTGCAGCAACTCAGGGCCGGTTTGCCTGCTCCACCCATCGCTGGCGCGGATCTGAACGGGAAGCCGATGAAACTTGACGAATACCTCGGCAAGGTGGTCGTTATTGATTTCTGGGGATCGTGGTGCGTCCCGTGCCGTCGCAAGTTGCCGATGATGAAGGCGGTAGCCGAGAGCTACGGCGACAAAGGGGTGGTGTTCGTTGGCGTGATGAACGAACAGAACGCGACGGACGCGACAAAAGCAGTCGAGCAAGAGAAGCTACTGTGGCGGAACTGGCTAGATCTACGAGACGAAAACGGCGAGTCGCCGATCGTCAAAGCTTGGGGGGTGGTCGGGTTCCCGAGCGTGTACGTGCTGGACCAGGTCGGGACGATTCGCTTTACTCGGGTCCAGGAGCAGGACGAACTAGAGCGTGCGATCGACGCCTTGTTAGCTGAGAAGTCTGCACCACAGGCCAAAAAGTGAATCAGGGAACGGATCGTGAATCGTTTCCGAGACTTCAAATTCTGCGGCGCGCTCCGCTACTAACAGTGTCTCAGTTTGCTGGTAGATGCTTATAAATCCTGCTCTTTAGGTATCATACCGAGCCACCCGCAGAAACGCGAAATCCAAGCTCGGTAGCGCTACCAGAGGGCACGCGATGACGAAGGAACCCTACCCGAGTGAGCACGCTCACGACTCGCAGTTCGAGCAACTGGTCGGTCACCTTTGCCTCTGCCCCGGCATGTATGTCAACCCGGCCACCTTCGGGACCGTCTGTGCATACCTCGATGGGTTCGATGCGTCGCGCAGTGGTGGTCCGCTGATCGGCTTACGCGAGTGGCTTGTTGTCCGGGCCAACATGGGAAACAATCTGCATTGGTCGAGACTGGCTCAACAGCAACTGAAAGCCGATGCCGTCGATGTCGAATTGTCCGAGGACGAGCGGTCCATTCGGGCGTTGGCAAGGCTGCTCGCCGAGTTCTTCGAGTACCGCCGGGCCAACGGGATCACCAAGGTATTCCACGAGTATGCCAAGTGGCTCCTCCGGAGATCGTGGTACACCGGGCCATTGCGACGCGAAATCGTTCAGGACGACGCACAAGACGGCGGGGCGTGATTGGATGTCCGAATCGAGGGCTAATCATGGCGAAACGTAAGCGAGATTCGATGCCACCGCCGCCCGATGGCGGCGGCTACGAGTTCGAGGTCATCGAACTGGGTCCGCCTACATACCTTACCCCACCGCCTGCTGTCAAAGCTCGCGGTGGACTCATTCCGATGGGCGATGGTGAAGGGCTGTCTGCCCGACCAGTTCCACCGTCGGAAGATCAGCGTGCCGGACCAGCGTCACCGGAGTAGGTTTCATGATCGTCGTGGTCGAAGGGGTCAACTCGGCGGGGTAGACGACGTGGGCGTAACTCAATTCACTGAGGTAGCGCCGCCGGTTCTACTTCAGCTTCACGCACACCAGTTTCGTTTCGTCGCGGACGAAGAGTCGCCCGTCGGCGAGTGCGGGTGCGGCGCGGGTGACGCCGGTCAGGACTTTGGCGCGACTGATCTCTTGAAACGCCTTTTCGGTCGCGGCGAAGCGGACCAGTTCGCCCGATTCGGTTATGGCCAGTAGCCCGCCATCGACCGCGATCAGGCTGGCACAACCGAAGCGGTCTACGGACCATTTCACGTCGCCGGTTTTCCAATCGGCGCACCGCAAGCGGGCGCTGCGACCTTCAGCGCGGCCGTCGATCCCGTACAGGTAATCGCCCACTAATACGGGCGTGTTGTAGTGGCACGAAATGCTGCGGTCGTTCGACCAAAGTTCCTCAAGCTCGGTACCCTTGGCTTTCACGGCAATCGCGCCGGTGCCGTAGGATGTGGTCAGCAAAATCTCGCCGCCCCGGACCACCGGAGAGGCCGCATTCACGGAGGCTTCCAGGCGTGCGCGCCAGGGCTTGGTGAACTTCACTTTGCCGGTGGCCGCTTCGACAACTACGAGACCACTTCGTGTAAAAAAGACCCCGTGCGGTTTGCCGTCAAGGGTCATGACGTTCGCGGAGGAGTAGCTGGGCGGGTCGTCCGTGGCCTTCCACAGTTCCTTGCCGGTACTCACATCGAACGCCACGATCCCGGCACCCTTTCCCCCCACATTCACGAGTAGTTTATCACCCACGACAACGGGTCCGGCACCGACTCCGAAGAAGCCTTTTTTGACGGCATAATCCGTCACAATGTTCCGGTGCCAGAGCTTCTCGCCCTTGGCGGCATCAATCGCGTGCAGATCGCCGTTGGCACCGAGCGTGAACACCCGGCCGTCGGCAACAACCGGGACACACCGTGGGCCGTTGTCGAAGCCGAAGTCGTCGGTGTACTTCGTGTTGGCAGCAAATTTCCACTTCAGTTTCCCGGTTGTTGGGTCTAGTGCGGCCAGGATTTCTTCGTTGTCGATGCGGTGAAATAAAAACAAACTCCCACCCGATACGGTCACGCCCGCGAAACCGGCGCCCACGTCCATCGTCCAAACAATTGGCGGTCCATCCTTGCCCCAGGTCCAGTTGAACCCGGTTTCGGCGGAGTGACCGTCACGATTTGGGCCATAAAAGTGGGGCCAATCGGCGGCGGGCGCGAATGAAGCGACTGCAACGAAAAGTGTTATCGCAACCGGCAAAACGGCTCGGGGCATCGGACATCCTCCGGGGAGAATCGGGTAATCGTTGCCCAGGCGGGTGGAGTGGTTATATTAGTGGGATGATAAATTTTCCGCGCACACGGGCTGCCTCTTCCCATTCGCCGGCTCCGTGGCCAGTTGCAGGGGCCACGCTGTGATTAGTTACCGTCGGTCGATCAACACCGATCCACCCGCCTTGGTCGAAGTTTGGAACGAAGCCTCTACGGCGCGGGGCACGTACCCGTTGCGCAACCCCAGCCTCCTGGAACGCTGGATTTTTAGCAAGACGTATTACTGCCACGACGACTTCGTGATCGCGGTGGACGACGACACCAAACGAATCATCGGCTTCGCGCTGGTGGGGTTTGGTCCGGATAAAGAACTGTCACAGTTGAACACCAACATCGGGATTGTCTGTGCGGTCGTGGTGCGACCGGAGTATCGCAAACGGGGGATCGGCCGCGAATTGATACGCGGCGCCGAAAAGGTTCTGAAACAACGCGGCGCAACGGAAATCATCGCCGGCTCGATGTGGCCGTTGAACCCCTACCTGTTTGGGCTGTACGGTGGAAGCAATTCGCCCGGCATATTAGAGAGCGAACCGGATGCCGCTGCTTTTATGAAAACAGTCGGCTATTCCCCCGCCGAATCGTGCCTCGTTCTGCAAAAGAAACTCGATTCACCGCTCACCGTAGCCGACACCCGATTCGGGATGTTACGCCGCCGCTACGACGCCCAAACTTTGCGAATCGCCGGCGTCCCAACGTGGTGGCACGAGTGCGTGTGGGGGCAACTCGAACCCGTAGAAATCCGGCTGATTGACAAGCTCACCAACATGCCCGCCGCACGGGCAGTGGTGTGGGAACTGGAAGGCTTCAGTTGGAAATGGAACCACCCGTCGGCGGGGATTCTGGACATTCAAGTCCGCCCCGATCTGCGTAAATTGGGGCTGGGAAAACTGTTGCTCTCGCACGTGCTGCGGTTCCTACAAGACCAGTTCTTCGCCATCGCCGAACTGCAAGTCCCCAGCAACGACCCCGCCGCCGTCGGGTTGTGTCACTCCCTCGGCTTCGACCAAGTCGATCAAGGCTTCATCTACCGCCGTCCAGTCGTGGAAGAAACTGCACCACCCGCCTAATACTTCGCCGTGTCGCCAATAGTTCTGCCTAGTCCTTTCACGATGCTTGCCGCGCCTTCGAGCATGAACTTCAGTTCGCTGGCCACCGCGATGAACTGCCAGCCTTCCGTGATGCGCTGCTTCGCTTCTTCGAGCGTGAACGTGTGAATCCCGGCGGCGACCTTGTTGCGTTTACACCCCGCGAGAATGTCCGCAAGGGTTTGCTGGAACGCATCCGGGTGGGGTGGTTTGCCGTCGGGGGTGCGCATACTGGCGGCGAGGTCGTTCGGCCCGACGAACACGGCGTCGATTCCGGGGATGCCGAACACCGCGTCGAAATTCCGCACCGCGTCGATGTGTTCGCACTGCAAGATTACCGCGATTTCGTCGTTGGCCTTGGCGTAGTAATCCGTCGGCGTGGCCGAGAAGTTCAGGGCGTGAACACTCCCGCCGACACTGCGGGTGCCGGTCGGGGGATACAAGCACGCGGCCACGGCATCGGTGGCTTCTTGTTTCGTATTCACCATCGGCACGACAACCCCGTACCCGCCGTTGTCCAGCACTCGCTTGATGTGGTCGTGGCGGTTCGACGGAACTCGTGCCAGTGGCACCCCACCGGCATCGGCGATGGCACCAAGAATGTGCGTCGTCGTCTCGACGTTGACCAGGGAATGCTCAATGTCAATGCAAAGCCAGTCAAACCCCGATCGCGCCAAGAACCGCGCCGCCGTGATGCTGCCGAGTGACAGCCAAGTGCCCACCGCAGGCTTGCCGGAGTGCAGAAGTTGCTTGAGTGTGTTTGATCGCATGGGTGGGAATTCCGATAATGTTGGCGGCTCAGGTGTGCGTTGTTCTATACCGGGAACGGCGGCAATTCCCGTAAATCCACTTCGCGTTCGATCGCCGTCCCGTTGGCCACGTGGTTCGCTAACTGGGCCGCATAAAAGGGAGCTGATAACGACCCCTTGGAACCGAGACCGTTAAAGTACGCCAGTTGTGGGTGCGTGGCATGGATGCCGATCACCGGGCGGTTACTCGGAACGATTGGTCGAACTGCCGCATCGTGGGCGATGACCTCAACCGGGAGGCGGACGAACTGGTGAATTTGCGTGAGGATTGCTTCTCGTCCGGCAATCGTCGGCACTTGGTCCAAATTGGCCCGGTCGTAGGTCGCCCCCGCACGGAACAGGCCGTTGCCAAGGGGTGTGAGCCAAGTGCCGTGACGGTTGATCGTGCGTGGCTCGGTCAACTCCGGAATTCGGAGCGTGAGACTCTCACCCTTGACCGGCCCGAAACGAACATTCGTGAACCACGGATTGTTCACGCCACAAAACCCCTGACAAAACACGAGTCGTGTGGCGGTCACACCGAGTCGGGGGATCGCCACGCCGTCCACTGACAACGCGATGTCATCCGGAATTTGCACGTCGTCTTTTCGATACAAACTGTGAGTCTGAAAGTGTCGCCGCGACGCATCTAAATAGGCAGCCACATCGAGCCGTGCGGACGGTGCCATTTCAAAGCCGCCGTAAGGGTCCGCGAACCAATCGGCGTTCACCAACGGCATCGGGTGCGCGACCAGCCGCCGAAAAGCCGCGTCCTGCTTCTTCATAAATTTGAGTTGTTCTTCCGCATGGAGAATGAGCCGCACCATCGGACCAGTGCGGAAAAACGATGACTTCGTCACCGCTTCGATCTGTTGATAAAACGCAACGGCCACCGGCCAAAGCTCATCAAACCGCCACGACATCGCCAGCCGTTGCCCCGTGATCGGCGTAATCAACCCCGCCGCAATCCGCGACGACGTGACCGCTTCCTCCCGATCCACCACCAACGCCCGCACCCCCACAGCCTGCAACGCCCACGCCAACGTGGTACCCGCCAACCCCTGCCCCAAAATGACCGTGTCGAATTGCGTCATCCAGTCAACAGTATGAAATGATTCGTGAAATGCTGGACGAGTCTGAACGGACCAACAATTGGAGTGAAATCGAAAAACAGCAGGCGACCAACTACCCAGTCGGTCGCCTGCTTCGGTTTTTATTTCTTCGCTGCATCGGGCAGGGAGGGTTTTCCACCTTCACCGGGGGGTTTCATGGCCCCTGGCCCGCTTGAATTCATCTGAATCGCTGGGCCGGTGCTCGGTGTAGCTGACCCCGGCCCGCAACCTGTAACTCCGATCAGCGCCGAGAAGAGTACGGCGATGACAACCCACTGACGCATACAGACTCCGTTGTTGAAATAAAGTGTTAGAAGGATTAGTTCCAATCGCTACCAAGAACTTCGCCGCCGGTTGGTGTCAACGCCTGCCACCAGGTTAACCCGGACACACCACTACTAACGCCACGCACACTGCCGTCAGCCAATCCCGTTAACATCACGCCTGTGTGAATGGCTTGCGTCATCATCGGGTTACACGTCGTAGAATTTTGCGGGATGACCTGGAAGCGAGAATTTGCACCCACGACACCGCGGATTCCGGAGTTATTGGTAAACCCGACCGTACCGAGTGCGTTGCCGTAAGCGAACGTCGGCATGTACGGCACGTTCCAGGCTCCGTGACCGTGCAAGGAGGCGTATTCAGCGCCATTTGGTTTACAACGGCGGAATTTTTCGGCGAACATGATCGTGTTGGAGGTACCGTCCGTGATCGTCTGCAAACTGAGACTGGTTCTCGACCCCGCATAGGAGTCGTTCCCTTTGCCCGGATCACCGAAGACTTGATAGTTGGCACCATAGTTTGAGAACGACCAGTTTCCGACTTCGTTCGGGTTCCCGAAGATTGCCCAGAGGCCATTATCAGCGCCAGTTGAATCCGATGGACACAGGTAACCTTTAATCGGTCGTGCTGCTGGGGCCTGGAACTTCCCGCCACCGACTGGAACCCAGGAAATGAAGTCTTGCACACCGGGAAGAAAAGGGCCGGCCGTTGAGGTGTCCCAAATCGCGCCTTGTTCGATGTACGGCAGGATGTAGAAGAAAATCGTGCCGCGGGCTTCACTGCCGACCTCATGATACAAATCCGGCAGCTTCCCGCGTGAGTCCTGGTAATTGTGGACCGCCAGCGAAATCTGCTTGATGTTGTTCGTACACTGCATTCGGGCAGCGGCCTCCCGAACTTTTTGCACAGCAGGTAGCAACAGTCCGATCAGGATTGCGATAATCGCAATCACGACCAGCAGTTCGATCAACGTGAACCCACGGCGGGGTCTCACGTTTCGGGAGAGGAGAGACATTGCGATCACCTTTCAAAAATTGAAGAAGAGAAGCAGTCGGTAGGATCGTCTGACAGTGTGGATGGCGAGTATTGAGTCCGCTGTTCAGCCCACAGACGTTCCAAGTCTTCCGCTTCTTGTCCTGAATTGGAGGTTATTGAGCGAGTGGTTTGGGCTGAAGTCAGCACTGCGGCCAACCGACGCAAAAGCATCGCTCGGAGTAGCTCATCACCGGGGAGCCCGTTGTCCGGGTCAAAAGCGTCGAGAGCGCGGCCAAGATGAAAACCGACCAGCATCCACTCACTAACGATTCTTGACGCTATTGGCATGATGTCTTTCTCCCGCAACGAGATTTTGCCTACTTCAGTGCTGGTCCATCCCGAACAACGGCCGAGTTGATTGAAACTCTGTGGCGGGCTTTCGGGCCGCGTAGGCGGTCACGTTGCGCCCGCGCTCACGCGC
>JANLRE010001019.1:0-4366 GCA_031368205.1 Fimbriiglobus sp.
CGTTGACCATCCACTCGCTGGGGTGCGTCGGAACGAGTGTCGCGTTCTCATCCGTTCCGGCCCATTTTTTCAGCCGAGCGCAGCGGGTAAGACTTTCACGGAGCAAGGCTGCCGGTAATTCCCGAACAATTGTCGAACCGGCGGGTCTGCGAATCACGGCGTCATCGTCAACGGTTTCCGTTTCGACGACATGAACCAACATCCCGCCGCGTTGGTACAGTAGCACCTCGCTTGCCAGTGCTTCGACCGCTTCGCCAATCACACGATGCTCTTCGTGGTCCACGACGATGATGGGTCGGCTATCCGTCGGCACCTCGACAGCGATCGCCTCGTTGAGCAGGTCATTCAGTCCGGCTGGACCCGCAACGACCAGGAAATCATCGAGTCCTTGCTTAGATCCATCCGCCGCTTCGGGAATTCGGATCGCCAAAACTTTCGCCCCTGCTTTCGCAAGAGTTACGGCGAGATGCCATTCGGCCCATTGCACCTGATGCTTGATGATGATGTCGGAATCAAAGGCGATGATGACACGACGGTCATGCCATGCAACACTAGCCAAGTCTGGGATCAGTTCCCGTGGTCCTTCGCCTTGGCCCGCTTTGTCTTTCGGGCGTGCTTTTTGCCAACCGTAGACACCAACTAACCCAATGCAAATGAACCCCTCTTGATCGGCCTTCGCTGCTTTCTTCTCGCCTTCGGTGATAACGATCGACTTCGTTGAATCCGTTAGCGCGGACCGTGTTGCCGGAGGGAAGTAGGCCCGGTTCGATGCCCCAATTGGCGATTCATACTTGATCGGCTTCTTGTTCGTTCCCGATCGAGGCTGGTCGGGCTTCACGCGAACGTAGCCGAGTGGCTTCCCGTTGGCATCAAAAAACGGAATGCACAACACTGGGGCACGTTGCCTCGGCGGTGTTTTCCATTTCAACAATGCCGACCAGCGTGATGGGTTGGCTTCCGAGTAGAATCCACACAGTTGAATCTGCTCGTCGGACAACCCAGAACTCCGCAGTTCGGACAGGTGTTGGGGCAAGAGATTTGTGAGGTCGTGAGTGGGCTGGTTTTTGTTCGCAAATCCATCGGCGTGATCATCGCATTTCGACGTTTCATCGGGTAGACTAGGCATAGTTTGATCCTATCGCCACGGGTTTGGGGAGATGCTTTGCCGGCGCACCCTGAACCCGTGGTGGAGTGTTATGAAAGATATTTTGTTCGATAGTTGCGGTTAATTTGTTGCCAAATCGCGGGCCACGTTTCGACGGTGAAGAGTTCATCACCATTGCGATGAATGAGCCAGACTTCCACTTCGACACGATTCCACCGAAGGCACCCACCAATTCGCACCGGCTTCGGCCCGATCTTCCCGGCGGCCTTGTGGCGGTCGAAGGTGCTTGCACCCATCGACAGCATCGCAGCAAACGCGGAGCGGTCGATCATGGCCTGCGGTAATGGGATTGTGTGGGCGGGTGAATTAGCCACGGGCCACCCCTTGCTTTTCTGCAGCGGGGATGTGCTGATCGGTCGTGGTCATTTGATACGGGCGGACGGATTCAGCCGCCCGAATCAAGCGGCGGAGCAAGTCCACCTCTCGAAGGGCAACTGCCAACCGTTCCCGTAACGTCTGGACGGCTGGAAGCAGTGCAGCGGACGGTGGGATTAGGTCGCTATTCACGGGCACCTCTTGGTTAGTGGTGGCCCGATTAAATCAGATTGGGTGTCAGACGAGTGTAGCTTGCGCAGATCTCACAACATCTCACAAAACTGGTTTGAGGAAGACTTTCCCTTGAACACTCGAAATCAGAAGTGGACAGTTCGCTGTTTCAAAACGTTTCCGCGTGTCGGAACAGAGTTGACGGAATGCAGCATCTGTGGTGTCGTGGCTATCACCGTAAACGTCATATAGCACTTGTTCGACTAATCGCGGCGAAGCCGGGGAATTGATTGGTTCTTCCCACAGCGCCTTAACCAGTTTGTACTGCTGATAGGCTCTACCGAACCGCACTTCGACACCGGCGAATCGAAACCCGTCCGCGTCGAAAAAGCCATCCGTTTTCAATACTTCTTCTTTCTCCGGTTTATTACCGTTGGATTGCTTGGCTTGTTCTTGCAACAGGCGTTCTGTTCTAGTGTCACCATCGGCGGTGGGCGAAGAAGTGATTGGAGTTGCAGTAGTAATGCTAGTTCCCACTGGGAGCAACCTTGCCAGTTCGATTGCCTTGGCGGATGCGGCGAAGAACCCGTTCTTCAGCGTGGCGTAACCGTAGATGTCTTCAAAGGGGTTCTCGGCACGCCCGACCACGCTCATGTAATTGAAGCAAACCTCGTCGCCCGATGGATCATTTCCCCGCAATGAGTTGAACACGAACCGCACCCACTTGGCGACGGGGTTGGGGTCCAAGTGCGCCCCACTGCTCAAAACAAACCATTCCAAGTTTCGGCGAAACATCACCGGGCCGTCGAACATCTTGGGCGGCAGCGCGTTACCCGCTTCTTCAAGAAGTGCTTGAATTTCGTCCTGCATGGGCCGAACTAGCAGGTACTCCGCGTCGGCATGTTGTTGCGAGAGTCGCACCGTTTCATACCGCTGATCCATCGGGAAATCACACCATGTTCTCGCCGCTGGCATCCGGAATGAAGTGGCGAGCTTGACGAGTTGCCATTCGGGATTGCCGAAGCCCCTTGCGAGTCTCGCTAAGTGGGAAAAGTGCTGATGGAGTTCGGCGAACTGGCGGCGAACGGCCATCCCGTCGGTCGGCGCCGGTTCTAAGATCGCGTTTTCTAACTCCGCGATCATCCACTGGATCGCCTGCACTGTTGAACTGAACACGTCGTCTTTCAGGCAACTCCAAATCGTTCCCGGTACAACGTCATCGTAAACCGCTTCGATCGACCGGAGTTGCATCCTGAGTTCGTGAACCTTGCACTCGTGCGGGTAGTTCATCGGTAGCGTTGCGTGACCATCGCAACTTGGTGCCGGGCCGGTGATGTTGAGCCAGCGTTCTCGGGTCGCTTCGAGTAACGGGGTGGGATAGTGGATCGCTATGTCAAACAGCGTCACAAACCAACTGCGTGTTCCATCACGTCGAAACCGGGACGCGATGTCCGACGGTAACCCATCAACAAAATCGAGAAGGGGCTGAACAATTTGCCCCAACGCATCGCGCTGGGTCCGCACTTCTTGTGCGACGGACCTGTTTCCAGTTGTTTCACCGGAGCGAAGGTAAACGAAATACGGTCCTTCGTGCAGCGTGTCTCTGTTCGCATGGACCGTCCCTTCCGTAAGCTGGATGTGATCGACCGGAATGTTAAGAAACCGTGCTACGGGGTGTGGGTCGTTCAGGTGGTCGCGGTTCCAGTGGTCGGACCCCTCGGCGAAGATGCCTACTGCAAATATTGGGTTCGTTTCAAACCGTTGAACTTGACGCTTAGCCCGTTCCAAAACGGTCTTCAGGCCAGAAATGGCCTGCGGAAGTTGGTAAGTTGGCATTTAGCTGTCCCGAGTTTCGGCGGGCCTGGGGTTCGGAACGTGGTGGACAGCAACCACCCCGAACCCCAGGCTTGCAGCGGATCATGACTTCCGCCGGCCTATCCACCAGTATACTAATACCCCGAACGTGGAAGAAGTGTTTTCGCACGCCAACCCCGATTTCGACTCTCCCTTTTTTAGGTGCAGTTTTTCTCCGCTTCCCCCACGGTGACATTCACAACCGCCAACACGTCGGGGAGCTTCGCCTTCTTCACTTTGGCCAGGGTTCGGCATGCGGAAAGAAAGTTCCGGTTCGCCATTTCGATGCGGTTGAAGTGGTACTTCGCCTGGGCTGTTGTTTTCAGCCGTTCGATCTGGGTGGCGTATTGCAATTCCGCGAAGTTCACAAATAACCACGCGATCACAACCCGTTCCGCAAGCAGGTAGTCGAGTGCGGTCGGGTTTGCCCCCGCGAGCCGGGTTCGCAGGTCCGACGCGAATCGCAACAGGGCTTGGCCCCAAAGAACGTCCTCACCGGCTTGAAGCATGACCAACTTGTGAAGGACGAGGCGTCCGGCATCGCCGAAGAGCGCCGTCGCTGCCGGGTTGTCGAGGAACTGGTTGATTTCAGGCAACACCGAACGGTCGCCCTTTTCGGCCTTCTTCTCAACACCGTCACCGAGTCTCTCGGTGACTAACACGCCGAGTTCCGACGGCACCCACGTTGCCCGAGCCGCGTCCGTCGTCGCCAGAGTTGTCATCGCCTTCCCCCGTTTGAGTCGCCATTCGCGGTTGTGTTGATGCCATCCATTTGCCAGCATTGCTTCCGCTACAGTGGCGTCGATCCCTGCCAACCACTTCCGCAGCTTCGTGTTGATCCGATGACGTTTGGCGAACCGG
>JANLRE010001059.1:0-2076 GCA_031368205.1 Fimbriiglobus sp.
ATCGGAGGTACCTTCCGGCAGGGCTTGGTTCACCTCGTCGTAGGTGAGCGACCCGTTGAGTTTGCCTTTTTCGATGAGGAGTTTGAAAACCTCGTCGTTCTTCCAGTCCATTTCCCAACCCTCCCGTTCAATCGCGTGGTCGCAACACTTATCACGCCCAACGTGGAAAGGACGCAATTCTTAGAAGCCAAACTTGGTGGTCGTGGTGTCGGTCCCGCCCCGTTGAAGAGCCGGGCCGACCTGTGTGTTTCTTACTTGTCGCCCGGCTTCGGGTCCGGTTTCTTCTGCAACTTCCGCAACAGTTCGATCGCGTCGTCGTCGTTCACGTCCGTCGCAGACAGCTTATCCTTGAGGAGCTTTTTTTCCCGTTCGTATGGAATCTCGTCAAAGAAACTCAGCACCCGTTGCAGCCATTGTGGTCGGTCGGACATCCCCCGCCCGACGTATTGCAAGCGTGTGGCGGCATCGACTAAATCGACCCGATCGAGTAATCGCACACGCAGCCCGTCAAAATCGGGCGGTTGGCCGGCGTCGTGCATGGCGTACAGTTCGCTCAGAATCCGCCGTAATCCCGTGTGGCTAATTGCTTCAAGGGCCACTTTTTCACGGCAGACTGGAACGAGTGTCGGGTCGGCGAGCAACATCTCCAGCAGTTGCTGTTCGGCTTTCTCCGCACGCCCGGCTTTGGGCATCGGTGTTTTAGATGGCGTATTGTTGGGGACGCTAACAACTGCGGTGGTCGGACGGGATGTTGGTTGTGGATTTTCTTGCTGCTTGCGGCGGCGTTCGGTTTTGAGTTCGGCAAACCGTGCCCACACGGTCTCTTGACGCAACCCCAGACGGTGCGCCAATCGGGATACGATCAACTCGTGTTTAACCTGTCCGGCTTGGTTCGGAATCGGCGGCGCCATCGCCATGATCCCGAGAATGGCATCGATCACCCGTCGATTCCCTTCGATGGTGGTTGACGATTCCTTCGTCAATAACTGATTCAACTTAAACTCTAAAGCGTCGATCGCGTTCGTCAATGCCTTCTTGAAAATATCGACCCCACCAGGTTGAACAAGAAGGTCGCACGGGTCAAGGCCATCTGGCAAGGCGGCGACCGCGAGATCAACGTCCTGGCCGACGAATAATTCCAACGCCCGATCCACACCTGTCACCCCGCCGTCGTCGGCATCATACACCAACACCACCTTCGGCACGTACCGCCGCAACTGATTCACATGGGTCACACCCAGCGCCGTTCCCATCGTGGCCACCACGTTGGTCACGCCACATTGGTGGGCCATCATGACATCGGTGTAACCTTCCACGACCGCAAGGAATCCCGCCGCTGAACCGGCGTGACGCGCCAAGTCGAGGCCGTAGAGCAGGTTACTCTTACTAAACAGCGGTGTTTCGGCAGAGTTGTAATACTTCGGCCCTCGTGCCGCAAGGTGCGACGTTGGCAAAACGCGGCCCCCGAACCCCACCGTCTGCCCACGAATGTCGCGTATCGGGAACATCACGCGATCCCGGAACCGACCGTAGTAGCCACGCCCTTCGTCCTGTGCCGCCAAAAGCCCCACTTCAGTCAGCAACCCCGGCGGAATTTCGTCACGCATTGCAATCTGAGACAACCAATCGCCGGATAGCGGCGCGAACCCGAGGCCAAACTTTTGCACGGTCTCGCCCGCCAGCCGTCGGTCACCCAAATACTTGCGGGCGGCTTCAGCGACCGGCTCCTCGAAGAGACAGCTCCGATATTTTTCTTCCGCCCATCGCATCACCTGCAACAGGTACGCCCGGTGTTGGTCTTCGGGTGAAATCGCATCGGCTTCGAGCTTGATTCCGGCGCGTTGCGAGAGGATCCGCATCGCCTCGGGGAAATCGACCTTCTCGAACTTCATCACGAAGTCGAACACGTCCCCGCGAGCGTCACAGGCCCAGCACCGATAGTTTTGATAATGGCGGTCGAGTTGCAACGACGGGCGCGTGTCGTTGTGGAACGGGCAGACGGCCTTGTAGATGCCGCCGGCCGGCTGGACCGTGACGTACGAACCGACCACGGCGACGATGTCGCTGGCTTCTTTC
>JANLRE010001062.1:0-2575 GCA_031368205.1 Fimbriiglobus sp.
CCGGTGCGGTGGACGCGGCAAGCAGCGTCACGCTTGCAGTTGATGGCGACCAGTTTGCGATTCAGTTCGCGGGCGACGATCGCATCGTTGGCGATGTTGAATTTGATCTGACACTGGTGGACGAAGACGGGGTGCAATCCAAGCGACCGATTTTGATCCAGGTCATGGACGACAAACCACCACAAGTGGAAATAGCCGTCGATGTGCTGCGAAAAGTCGGGAATGCGTACATCTGTACCACGAGAGCGCGGGTGCCGTTTGTGAAGGAATCCATCATCCGCGACGACACCGGGTTGAGCCGGGTCCAATATGAATTCACGGTCACGCGGCTGGAAGCCCAAGCCGTTGTCGGGTTGCAACTCCAAGCCCTCATGACGGCGTTCGCAATGTCACCAGTGGTGCCGAACTTGAGCCATGCGACTGGACCGACCACCAGTGTGTTCGCAACCGCAAGGCTGGGATCGGCGGAAGAGAAACAGTTTGCCGTGTTGAACGTGGCGCCCTTTGAGCGAGCCTTCGACAGTTTGCGCAGAGACACGTCAACCTCATTGGCCACGAAGTTTCGCCAACCCCTGGCCAACCCCGACACGCCGAACGTGGTTCGGGAAGTGAAGTTCACGCTCGATTCGGACGTGTTCGATCTCATTGATGCGGACGCCTTGTTGGAAGTGCAGGGGCGTAGAATGCGCGTGGCAGAGGCCACCGACATTCAGCCACGGTTCAAGATGGAACTCAACGTCGTGGCCACGGATGTCAACGTTTTGACGGGACCGAAACAAGGCCGCAACCTCGAACCGATCCGCTTGATGATTGTCTCCGAAGCCGACTTGTTGGCGGAGATTACCAAAGACGAAGAAATCATCACCAACAAGTTCGACGAGGCGTTGCGACGGTTGCGAGAAGCCCAGGCGAAATTGAACCTGCAAGCCGATCGGTTGCTGAGTCAGTCGTTGCCACCAGATATTTTGCTCTCGGCCCGAGTGCGGGCGGAGGACATCACGCAAGATGTTGCCAAGGGGCGTGACCTTGTGACCAACGTCATGACCGAGTACAGTCGGCTTCGCCGCGAAGTCGAAATGAACCGTTGCAACGATGCCGTGCCGCGGCGGTTCGAGAATGTGATAATTCGGCCCTTGGAACAGGTTCTCGCAACCGAATACAAGTTTGCTGAAGACGCGATGAACGGCTTCCGCGATCCGCTGCTTGACGGCCGACGCCCCGAAGATGCGTCAACAGCCAACGCCAAGTTGACACTGAGTAACCTGATTCGCCGGCTCGAACAGATCCGACAAGAACTCGGTGATAGTTTGTCGGAAGGCCGAGCGCGAGAGGAACTCCGCAAGATTATCGAGAACCAGCGGGTCGTTACGTCGGCCCTTCAGCAGATCATCAAGCTTGGCCGCGAACGGCTGTTCGCCCCCGAGATTCGCCCCGTTCCACCGCTCACGTTGACCAAGGGTGAACAGCGAGTGGTCAAACAGGTCATCGACTGGAAACTGTTCGACAAAGGGGAAATCAAACTCCGCCTGGAAGCATCCGTGGGTAGCGAAATCACGGTGCCTGCGGAAGTTCTGGTCAAAGATGACCGCAACGACTTTGAGTACACAATTACCGCCGGGAACAAGACGGGCGACTTCACGGTTAAAATCGTGCCGACGGTCGGTCCCACGGTGGAATTGAAAATCAGTGTGAAGTAATTCGGCGGAGATAGGTTAGAATCCAGAAGGTCATTGGTCTAGTTCGGGGAGATTTCCATGTTCGCACGGTCTCACAGAATCGCGTTGGCGGTGTTGGTGACAGCGGTAGGACTGCTGCTCTCCACGCCGCTACTCATCGGTCAATCTCCCTCGTCAGCCCCGCAAACTGCGGAACCGAAATCCGCTACCGATTTGCGTTCTCCGCAAGAACTGAACGCCGAACTATTTCGCAAGTTCCAACGCGAACTTTTGTTCCTTGCCCAGAAACTGGAGCGGAGCGAACGGCCCGAAGACAAGGAACGGGCGAAAGTGATTTTTGCCGCGTTGGAGTTGGCCAAGAAAGAGAACGTCGAGAACCAATTTCAAAAGATGGTCGCGGGGTTGGGGAAAGGTGGGACAAATCTTCAGCAACTCGATTCCGTCAGCGGTCAAGATGCCCAACTGACAAAAGTGCTGCAAGAAATCCTTGGCATCTTGATGACCGATGATGCCGCAACCGTGTTGAAACAAGAACGCGAGCGGCTGGAAAAGATACTGGCCGAAGCCCGCGATATTCTGCGGAATCAAAAGACGATCCGCGCCATGACGGACGTGGAACGGGTCGAAGCTGCCCGGATTGCGAAAGACCAAAACCAAGTGACCGACCGCACCAAAGAACTGGCCAAGCGATTGGGCAGCGAACCGAAGGACGCGGGCAAGGGTCAAGAAGGGATCGCCAAGGCCGAACCAAAACCGGAAGCCAAGAGCGGTGACGACGAGGGTGCCGCCAAGCCGGATACGCAACAATCGAAAAGCAGTTCAAAAGACAGCAAAGGCGGCGACCCGATGAAACCGGGTCAAGAATCCGGGGCGGACAAAAAGCCAGCCGGGAAAGATGC
>JANLRE010001065.1:0-1449 GCA_031368205.1 Fimbriiglobus sp.
GTGGTCCGGGCGGTCCGCACCACGATCGTAACCCATGAAGGTGCGCCACTCGGCGGGCGGGGGCAGGGGTGCAGGCAGGTCGGCGCCGTAGGCGTAATCACGTTCAAACTTCTCGACCTTGACGTTGTGAACGTGAACGTGACCACCCACCGCAACCGGCTTGGTAGCAAAACCGATGATCTGGCCAAACTTCTTCACCGCGTCGCCTTCCTGGATCGGGACCACGGCGAACTTGTGCCCCATCAGGATCACAACCGGAAGGGTGATCGTGCCGCCGTCGTGAGTGAGTTGCGTTCCGGCGGGGATCACTTTCGCGGCGACGGCGATGTTATCGGCGGGGCGAAGGTGAATGGCGTACTTGGAGAGTGGCACGGCAGACATGACGGCGATCCTTTTCAGCAGAATGAACGAACTGTCTCTGGGGTGGGTCGATGTGTTCAAGTTACCGGAAACCGGTAACGCAAGAAAGCCCACGCGGTTTGACGCATGGGCTTTCGATTTGATTCAACCAGTTACGGCAATCAGTCGTCTTTCTTTTTGCGTGGCGGGCCGGCCGTTTCGGTGCGGACTTTGGCCACGTCGATCGTTGCGCCGGTCAGGTCTTTCCAGGCCTTCTTTTGGTCGTCGCTTAACAGGGCGGTGACTTTCTTCATGGTCTCGTCGTTGATGGCGGCCATCTTCTTGTTGAATTCCTTGGCCTTTTCGGCATCCATCGGGGGTTGGCCGAACCGCGAGCCGTACTCTTGGCCGAGGTCCATCGTTTCCTTCTGGGCGGAATCCGTCACGTCTTTGAGCTTCTCTTTTTGGTCATCTTTCAGCTTGAGAGCTTCCGTAACCGCGGGCATCGCGAAGGCCCGATTCCCGGCCACTTGCACTTCGATTTGCTTCAGGCGGGCGATTTGCTCAGGCTTCAGAACAGTAGCGAGTTCCTTGTAGGTTTCCACGGAAAGGGCTGCCATGATCGCTGGCATCTTTTCACGGAACTCGGAAGGATCAATCCCTTCCATCTTCGACTTCATCATTTCTTGCATCTTCGGAGCGTAGTCTTTCGCCCATTCCTTCAGCTTGGTGCCTTGGTCTTCGGTGATCTTGACATCTTCCTGAACGGTCTTGGAGCGGATCAGGTTGAGCGCGCCGCCACCCATTCCGCCGCCGAAGCCCTTGCCGCCTTGTTTAGGCTGTTGGGCTGTGACAGTTGTGACAGTCAGCGTGATCGCGCCGACCAGCACTAACACTGCCAGGACTAACCGATTCACGTTTCGCATTGAGTTCCTCCTACGTTTTCTGGGACAGAAGTGCCATCACCCGCACCGAACGCGGCACACTGCCGAAGTCCGGTGCTATTGGACGTACTTATCTTGCCGGATGTGCCGTGAGAAGGGAATGAGAGAATTATGCGATTTGGTGGAAGTTGTAAAACGGAAAGCCCACGAACGATCGTTCGTGGGC
>JANLRE010001075.1:0-1519 GCA_031368205.1 Fimbriiglobus sp.
TTGGTCCGCATGAAAGGACCGGAATCCTGAATGCTGCGGTCCACGTGGCTTTCAGCGGCAAAGTGGATCACGTCCGTGACGCCCAGTTTCATCACGCTGCGAACGGCGTCACGGTCCGTGATGTCGCCTTTCACGAACCGATACTGGGGATGCTTCTCCACGTCAGTCAGATTCGCAAGATTCCCTGCGTAGGTGAGGGCATCGAAGTTGATGATGGACAAGCTAGTGTCGGTCGTCAACAGGTGCCGAATAAAGTTCGACCCAATGAAGCCGCAACCGCCCGTAACCAGAAGCGTGGGCATGGCGCCCCTCTTGAACCAAACAAAAACACGAAATCGAACTACTGTGGGTTTACGTCGAGAACCGGAAGTCGTCAAACCACAACCGAAACCTTCATCCCGACTGAAGACCTTGCGATTGCAACCCGGCTGCGGAATTGAGACAGATTTCGTGACACTGTTATAATGGCGACATGAGCAGTAATTCCCTCGATCTCGGCGTTGGTCTCGATACCTGGACGTTGACCGATCGTCCCGAAACCGCCGTGCGATTGCATCGCAAGTTGACGCCGACACGCAACGGGACTTCCCCCGGCGAACTGTTGCGCAACGCGCTCGAACAGCCGTTCGGGTTTAACTCGCCACTCCGCAGCGCGGTCACGGCGGAAGATCGTGTTGCCATCGTTTTGGACGAACAACTGCCGCACATCGGGGAACTGCTTGCGGGGATCATCGAACATCTGGGTAGTGCCGGAATCCAACCGCCCGCAATCACCGTGGTCGTCCCGCCCAACGGTTCCAGGAACACTTGGATCGACGATTTGCCCGATGAATATGCCGACATTCGACTTGAAATCCACGACACCGAAGACCGTAACAAACTGGCGTACCTCGCCACGACGACCGACGAACGGCGCGTCTACCTCAACCGCACCATTGTCGATGCCGATTTTGTCCTCGTGTTGAGTGGTCGTCGCTTCGATCCGACGCTTGGTTACAGCGGTGCGGAAGCAACCATGTTCCCGGTGTTGAGTGATGCGGAGACGTTGGCGAGCTTTGTCGGGAAATTCACGAAAAAACCGCCGGGGACAAAAACGCACGACATTCGGGAAGCCGCAGCGGAAGTCACCTGGATGCTCGGGATGCCCTTCTTTGTGCAGGTCATTTCCGGGTTAGGGGACACGGTCCAAGAGGTCATTACCGGCCTGCCGCCAAGTACATCCGAAGGCATTGTTCGTCACGAAGCGTACTGGCGATCGACGATAGACATCCAGCCGGACTTGGTGATCGCTGCGATTTCCGGTGACCCGAAAAAGACCACATTTCTCCACTTCGCCCAGGCCATTGCTGCGGCATCGCGGGTGGTACAACCGGGCGGGCGGATCGTAGTTCTTTCGACGGCCACACCCCGTTTGGAAGAAGGCGCCGAGTTGATCCGGCAAATCGACGAACCCGATAACGTCCCTTCGATCCTGAAGAAACGCAAGCCGGACGATTGGCCCGCCGCCGCCCTGTGGACG
>JANLRE010001109.1:0-2247 GCA_031368205.1 Fimbriiglobus sp.
ATGAGTGCCGCCCCGAGCGTCGCGCCGCGATTGGTGAGCCGGGCACGCAGAATGACTTTCGCGTCTTCGAGACGGCGACGGAGCGTGCTGAGGCTCCAACCGAGTTCCTTGGCGGCTTCGTCTTGGGTTTTTTCCCGATAGAAACATTCGATGACTGGCACCCGAAGGTTGTCCGGGAGTCGCTCCAGTTCTTCGTCCAGTAACTTCAAAAGTTCGTCCCAATCGGGCGTGGTGGAAGTGCGTTCCGGCACCGCATCGCCGGGCAACGGGGTAGTGTTCGCCGTTCGCCGAAGCTGTTGGCGTCGTGCCGCGAGTGCCACCCGTCGGGCCGTGCCGAACAACCAATTCGCTAGCGATGGCCCCACTTCGACGCGGTCGGCTTTCTGGGACAACACCAGGAACGTGGCTTGAAACGCATCGTCCGCAAGGTGGGCGTCGCGCAAGATTCGCTTGCACACACCGAGTACCAGCGGCCCATGTCGAATCACAAGCCGGGTGAACGCGGCCTGATCGCCCGTCGCCGCAAAGCTGGCTAGCAACGCGCGGTCGTCATCGCCAGTCGGGTTCGCTCGACTGGCCGCGCGAAACCGAATCGGCATGGGATGAACTCCTGGCGGGAACGAGGTCTATATAAGTATGTCCGCGCCGGGTTGGATTCGTTCAACAAAGTTCCATCCACTAGCCGACCTTCACGAAACCGCTGGCGAACAACAGCAGAATCGTGGCGCCCAACACTAAGCGGTACGCGACAAACGCAAACAGCGTGTACCGGCGCAAGAAGCTCAGCAACCACGCAATCGCAGCGTAGCCCACGATTGCGGAGACGACTAACCCCACCACGAGTGACAGGGCGTCGTCACTGGACGCGAATAAACTCGGTGGCATGTCCGGGTCGGGGTGTTTGAAGTGCTTGTACTCGTCATAAAGCTCCTTCATACCCGCACCGAAGACGCTGGGCAGTGATAGCAAAAACGAGAAGCGGGCGGCGGTTGGGCGGGACAGCCCGGCGAACAGCCCGCCGGTAATCGTCGTCCCCGATCGGCTCGCGCCGGGCATCAGCGCCGTGACTTGCCACAACCCGACCATGAGCGCTTGCCACCACCGCAAATCCGTTTCGCCCGTCTCCGGTTCGGCACGGTGTTGGCGGCGCTTCACCCACACTTCGGACGCGGCCATCAGTAGCGCAAACACGATCGCCACGACCGCCATCGTCGGCAAGTCGTAGAAGGTTTTCTTCAACCACGATTTGAACAGCCCGCCCATGATAACGACCGGGATCGTGCCCAAAACAATCAGCCACGCCATGCGGGATTCGGGCGTGCTGGCGAACGTCAACTGGCGAACGTCCCGAACTACCGCGAGCGTCAGGCTCCCAATATCCCGGCGAAAATAGGCCAGCACCGCGACGAGCGTGCCCAGTTGGATGACGGTCGTGAACGCATCGTCGGGGTGTGGGTGGCCGAGCATTTGCCGCACAAATAACAGGTGGGCGGTGCTACTGATCGGCAAAAATTCCGTCAACCCCTGCACCACCCCGAGCAAGATCGCTTCCCAAATCGGCATCCGTGTACCCCCGTCTCGTGTGGTTGATAAGATAAGCAGCCAATCGCCCAGCGCAGTGAGGGAGGCTATGCCGCACCGTCCCGGAATCGGAATCTTCGTTGTATGTACCGTGGCTCTTCTGACGCCGTCCCCGGTGTACGCCCACAAGCTAATCGTGGATGCGCAAATTCACCCGGACGCACCGACAACACTGCGCATTGAAGTGTACTACGACCCGGACGAACCGGCGGACGATGTCAAAATTATGCTTCAAGACAGTGCCGGAATTGTTGTCGTCGAAGGTCGAAGTGATGCGAAAGGCGTCTGCCGATTGCCACGGCCCAAGGCCGGAAGTTACACCCTGATCGCGGACGACGGCCAAGGCCACCGCTGCCAAAAGCAACTCGACATCCCGTCGAGTGATGACGAATTGCTCGACGCCCGGACCGAACGCCGTAACCGCTGGGTGATGACCGGAGTTGGTTTCGGGCTGATCGCGTGCATTACAGTTGTTGCCCGACGAATTCGCAAAAACACACACTCCTGATACGCAGGTTCCACGCCATGCCGACCCCACCCGAACGTCGAAAGAAGCGGCCGTACCACCGGGTTCGCCACAAGAAATCGCCGCGCACGACGAAACCGGGGGAACACGTCCCGGTGTTGCTGCCCGAGGTGTTGGCCACGCTGAATTTGCAACCGGGG
>JANLRE010001111.1:0-3729 GCA_031368205.1 Fimbriiglobus sp.
CCGCTCGAAATAATGGAGTAGCTTTTCAGCTTTCTCTTGGATTTCTTTTTGGTGTTCCGCACTGAGGTGCCCATGTCGGGCGGAGATTTTGACCTGCACCGTTAACCTCTTTCGTAGCATCCGATCCACCAATTCTGGACCCGTCGTGGCCAGAATTCTGAGTCAGTACCGTGACCATCCACGCTACAGACGAAATTGTACGCCAAGCACCCCGCGCATTCAACGCGACGTGTTCCGTGTGCCCTCGGGACTGGAATCCGCCACACGTAATATCCGCACCCGCATCCGTTGGCCGATCCAAAGCGGGTCGCCACCGGGGTTGAGTTCGATGACACATTCCACGGTCCGCACGTCGCTGATTTCGCCGGGTTCCAAGATCATGGTCCGCCGCATCGCCACCCACCGGCCCACCGCTTTGACGCTGCCTTTCCATTGCGGGCCGTCCGGGCGGTTTTCATCGTGGACGATCACTTTCATGCCGTCTTTCACACGACCCAGTGCTTCTTGGTCGATCTCGGCGCGCACGACATAGGCACCGGCCGGGGCAAAAACAATCGGCGGTATTGGCGTGCCGGGTGACACGAACCCACCGACGGTGGCTTGCAATCGAAGGATCGTCCCCGGCCCCGGAGCGGTCAGAGTACACTCTTTTTTCAACTTGTCGGCAAGTGCTCTTTCCGCTTGGGCCAGTTTCTTGCGTGCCACCGCCCCGCGAATGCGTAGGTCCAACTCGCCGTCCATTTTCTTCAGGTCGTCGAGTTGCCCGCGTTCGGCGGCTTCGAGTTGTTCGACTTCCTTGATCTGCGCTTCAAACATCTCCAATTCGGCACGGCCCAACGGCGTGAGTTGCTGTTGTTCCCGCCGTTGTTGAAGCATCTTGCGCGCCGCTTCGACCCGAGCCGACGACGCATTGAGCATCGAGGTTCGGGCCGCCAATTGGTTCGGAAACCGTTCCTTCATGCGCGTCGCTTGAAGAAAGTCAATCTCCGCCGCTTCCACCGACGCTTCCGCTTGGATCACCCGCGCATCGGCGGAACTCGAATCGAGAACGATCAACGGTTGGTCTTTTGTAACGGTCGCGCCTTCGGAGGCAACAACTTCCACGACCCGACCGGCTTGCGACGGCTCCAGCGCGATCACTTGCCCTGCCGCATCGACGCGACCGGAACAGAACACGTCCAGTAGATCGGGGTCCAGCGGGGGCGCAATCGGGGCGGGCGGGCGGTTCAACCACCACGCCGTGGCCGCGATCGACCCGATCAGCAGCAACACGCCGAACATCGTAAAAATCCCCGGTGAACGTCGTCCTTCGGCCATCACATCCTCAATCCAGACTGGAGAATAAAGCCATGTTAACCACAGAGACACAGAGGCACAGAGAAAGCCATTAAGAACTTGTTTTGGTTTTCGCTGTGCCTCTGTGGTGAATCCGGTTTTAGAGACCCAAATTTACCGAATGTTGTGGGCGGGATCGACGCCTTGGAACGACCGTAACGCGGCGAGGCCGGAGCCGAGGGCCATCAGCAGCGTGATGACCGCCGCCGCCGCGACGACCAGCGGGTGGAGGCTGACTTGGGTGCCGATGGCGTTCGCGGCTTGGGCGAGGAGCCACGTCATCGGGATGGCAAATGCGATTCCGAATAACCCGACCCACACCGATTGTTCCACGACCGAAAGTTGGAGCCGCCAACTCGGGATCCCCATCGCCCGCATCGTCGCAAACTCCCGTTGGCTGGCTGCTGTGGCGGCGTATAGCGTTTGGCTCGTCACCACGGCACCGACCAACAACCCCAACAGTGCCGTGAACCCGACCGCGACACCGGCTTTCGTGGTCGTCAACCAGTACAACCGCGACCGCATCGACAGTTCGTCCGTTGTGAACGCACTCATTTGTTTGTAGTCGCTCAATCGCTCCGCAACGATTTTGGCATCGGTCGGCAGGCGACATTTCGCAAGGTGATACGTCACGCCACCGGGCGGGTCACGCACGAGTTTACGGGCGGTCTCGATGGAGCAAAAAATATACGGCCCGCCAATGCTGCGATAACCCTTCACTAACCCGACCACTTTGATGCGGTTGCCGAACACTTCCGCTTGTTCGCCCACCCCGCGAATCCCCAGCCGACCGAGGTCGGATTCATCCACGGCGACCGAATTCGGTTCCAACAGCTTCACCATGATCTCCGGGTGTTCGCGGAGGTATTCGACCGCACCCAGCGAACCCGGACCGAGTTTCGTGCCGACAACGGTAATCACTTCCGGCGTGGCCGGGGAGTCACGGGACGCCACGCGAATCCACAACGAGAACCCAAGGATCGCCGGTTCAACCCGCACAACTTCCGGTTGGGCTTCCAGGCGGTTCACCCACCGTTCGGGAATGGGCCGCCCCAAGTCCACACTCCGAACACCCGGATAACCTACCCAGACGTCCGCTTGGGATTTATCCACCGGAAGTGAAATTGTCGAAAGCAGCCCGATCATGATGCCCGATTGCACCGTAATCAGAATCGCGCTAAACGACACCGCCAGAATCGCCGGCAAAAACCGCTGCCGTTCGTACCAGATCGTTGCCAATGCGTAGGTCATGCTGCCGAACCGTGGTGTCGCGTCATCTCACTACCATTGCACACGTTCAGTGCGGAACAACTGAAGATGTGGCGTGAAAAGTCACAATGCTTTTGCGAGCCGCGTTCAAATCGGGTGTAACTAGAGCACGTTCCGTTTCATTGTTGCGTTCTTGTTAGCCCGACGCGCCAGCGAGGGGTCCGGTCGGGACGGTCCCGCCCAGGTCCGTCATGCCGAACAAAGTTGGTACGGCGTGGAGTCGTTTCGGCAGACCCCTCGCTGGCGCGTCGGGCTAACAAAACCCGCCAGAATGAAATCGAAAATGCTCTAGCTTCTTAGCGGCACCGTTCAAATCCACAGCCGCATTCGGGCTTTCAGATTGGGTGGTAGTTTATTGTCGAGAATGCGTTTGACTTCGCTGGGGTGGTAGCGGGTACTGAAGTGCCCCGCCACGATCAACTCGTTCTGGAAGCGATCTTGCCGCTCGATGAAGTCGTCTAGGTGCATGTGGCCGTACTTGTGGATCTTATCCCGCCGATGGCTGGCGCGAATGAAGCTGAGTTCGGTGATGAGAATTTTGCAATCGTAAACAGCCGGGTAATTGTCCAGACCGGCGGGGCTGGTGTCGCCGGTGTAGGCCAACAACGGGGTGCGGACTTCGCGGGTGACGGCAGTGCCGGACAGCCGCAGATCGCGGATTTTGTCTCCCGGTAAGCCGACGTATTCGTCCTTCAACTTGTTACGCCGTTCCCACACCATGAAGCCACGCGACGGGATCGTGTGCGTGGTTGCCCAGGCCACGACAACATGATCGCGGGAGATTTCAAACTCTTGCCCCGGTTCGACGGCAATCAGTTCGCACAACTGCCGCCCCCGGTCCAGCCGTTGAAAGATCAGCAGCAACTTTTTCACGTCGTCAATGCTCTCGATTGGCACGAAGACACGCGGCGGTTCCATTTTCATCATGCGTCGGCGGGCCACGTAAACCGGCAGCGCCGCGATGTGGTCGAGGTGGGTGTGCGAGATGAACCAATTCGGCGTGCCCATGAAGTCCCACGGGTGCCCGCCGAGGTCGAACCCGATCTTCAGTTCGGGGATGCGCCAGTAAGTCTGCACAGCCGCCCGCGACCAGCCCTCGATCGTGAGGCCGCCGTGGAAGGCGAG
>JANLRE010001114.1:0-3699 GCA_031368205.1 Fimbriiglobus sp.
AGCCTGGGGTTGAGCGCAGCGACACCCCAGGTCGGGACGCGCCACAGTTTTTTCGACTCCAGAGGAGTCGCAGTGATAGTCGCAACAAAAACGAAGACTCGCATGTATGACTGGCTCTTTTCACCGTCCTGTCCTTGTGACCCCGCCGCCAAGTTGTGGGTGGAAGAACGCTTGGAGTGGTTGGCAGACCAGTTCGATGACAGCGCTTTCACGGGCCGACGGATCGTGTTGCCGACACCTGAGTTTTTCCCCGATGCTTACGATGCTTCACCGAAGTCTGTTCGCACCCTGCTTCACCGTGTGTGCGAATACATGGATGTGGTGCCGGACTTGGTGGACCTCAAGTTTTCTGCCAACGCCGGTAATATTTGGTTGGTCAACGAGGCAGGTCAATACCTGCCCGGCGCTGCCGGAACTTATTCGGAAGGTAAGTACAAGTTTATCATTCGCCTCGACCTGTCCGGCTTTGACGACCCGATGGGCTTGGTGGGTACGATGGCCCACGAGCTGGCCCATGTGCGATTGCTTGGCGAAAGCCGAGTCATGCGGGAAGTTTTCGACAACGAACTGCTGACCGATCTCACAGTAGTCCACTTCGGGCTGGGTATCTTCTTAGCCAACACGCCTCGGAACTGGGACAGCGACTATAGCAAGTGGCCGGGTACGGACCTCCTGAAGCCAGAGTACATGACCCCGCCAATGTTCGGGTGGGCACTCGCGCACTTGGCATGGTTTCGTGGGGAAGCGAAACCCACTTGGGCACGCCATCTGAACGGTGGGGCACGGGCCAACCTCCAACAGGGTGCTCGTTACCTGAACGCTACCTCTGATTCGACTTACAAGCCGCTCCGACTGCGGCGCGATAATAAGCGAGCCTAGCCAACCACAGGATGGACTTAGGTCCAAAATCATCCGAGCATCCGGCGGTTTCATCATCAAGCGTAATCCCTACTGACCTACCATACTGTCCGCCGTTGGCCGGAGAATGCCGGGATGATTCTCCCGGTTTTTGAGCGGTTTTATGGCGTGGACTTCAGCGGCGCGAAGACGGCCGGTGACTTCATTTGGGTGGCGGAGGTGGTGCCGACAGAGGAGGCGCCCGGTCTCGCCCTCATCTCGTTGAAGTCGTTGACCGCCATTTGTGGCACGTCCGAACGGGTGGTCGCACACCGTCACTTGGTTGAACTGATTCTCGCTTCACAACAAGCACTTTGGGGCTGCGACTTCCCGTTCGGGCTGCCGGTCAAACTGTTTCCGGCGAAAACTCCTTGGGCGGACCAGTTCGCGTTCCTTCACGAGTGGGAGGAGGACGCCTACGGGTGCGGGCTGGAGTGCGTGCGACGGGCGACCGCGTTGTTGCAGCGGAAGCACGTCAAGCGGACATCGGATACGGAGGCGCGAACGCCGTTCGATACGTACCACTACCGGCTAATTTACCAGACGTTTTTCGGGATGCGCGACGTGATTAACCCGCTCCGCCAGTCGCCGGGTACCGCCGTGCTTCCGTTCCAGTACCGCAAGCTCCGCACGGCCAAGCGGGTGATTGTCGAGTGCTGCCCCGGCTCGGTGTTGAAGCGGGTCCGCGTGCCGCACCAGAACTACAAGCAGCCGACCGGCGGCCCGCTCACCCGCAAGCGGCGGCTGACGCGGCACGCCATCCTAAAGTGGCTCAGTAGCGTCGTGGCATTCGACGCCCGGTTTCGCCGCGTGATGATGCGAAACCCAGGCGGCGACGCGCTGGACGCGGTCATCGCCGCCGTCGGCGCGGCGCGGGCCGTGCCCGCAGCCGACCACCACGCCATTACCCGCCACCCCCGCTACCGCCACGAGGGGCACTTGTACGTTAATCTTCCTTCAACCTGCAATTCAATCACCACCTGAAAATCGTAGTCACAGCGTTATTCACCAACGGTGTGTATCGAGATGATGCAGTTCGTGAAGAATGTGTGGATGGCGTGAAGGGGTCGATAGCTGGCCAAAAGTTGTGAAATTCCTAACTGCTTGATCGGTAACACCTTATAGCAGTTGATTCTAAGCAATCTCGAATCGACTCCACGTTGGCCCACCAGTTGCTTAACTAGTTTTCGCAAGAATCGGATGCGAGTCCCGGCTCTTGTGATGATGATGACTATCTCCAAGTCCAATAGCAGGGCACGAGAATAGTAGGGTATGCGAGTCCCCTACCGAATCTCGTGCCCCACTTCTTTTCTGAATGCTGCGAACAGAATCTTCAGCGCAAAGCACATCGTGATCGGCTAAACTACTGCGGCTAGCGAATTTCGGTGCGAACCAATACGATTGGCGGGAAGTGGGGCTACAATCATGATTCAGATTCGACCCGAACAATACGCGACTTTTGAGAAATCCGCCCACGCGCACCACAAAGAGGAATTGGTCGCACACCTGAAGGAATTCGCACCCAAACATGCGGCTGGTGTTGGTGACGAGGGGTTGCGGAAGTTGATCCGATCGGGAATTCGCAGCGCCGGTGACTATGGGTTCCAACTGCGTGGTTCGTTGCGGTTTTATGTCGAGTGCCAAGTGATGTTCGGCCATGAATTTCCGACCGATCCGTTGATACCCTGGGCGGCACGCGAATTCGGGCAGCGGGGGTGGATCAACGAACTGGATCGGGCGGACGCGATCCACGAAGTGGCGATGGAATACCGGAAAGCCGTCGTCGGCGAGAAGGAAGAGATCGAGGCGGCAGCCATTCGGCGGTTGTTGAAGAAACCCGCCGAAGAGTGGCTGAGGGGCGACTTGAGTGAAGCCGCGACCCTGCAATTTGTGAACGAAGTGTACCCCGAAAAGATGGCACTTGCTCTGCGGAACGCAGGATCGCAACTGCTATCCCAGGGCAAACGAGCGGCCACTACGAATCAATTGCCGGTTCCGACCGGCAGTCGGGTGATGACGGCACTGATGGTCGCCTTCGGTCACGGCGTGCTGACCGATCCGCAGTTTCCGTGGATTGCCGCCCATCTCGAAGACACACGGAACCGACCGCCCGAAAAACGAGTCGAAAGTTTGGCGGTCCGCGTCCTGGCGTATCTTTCCGATGGCCTGAAGAACCTGGAGCGGGAGTAGTACCGTGCCAAGTGGCTGTTCATCCCCGAAACCCAGCGCAACCCCGGCGGCGGCGTGCCCGCCCGGCAGTACCACGCCGTGCCCGCTTGCTGCTGGCCCGTTGACTCCCGAACAAGCGCAAAAACTGTTCGATGAAATGGCCGCCCAACCCGACATCGCGTTCAAGTTCCCCGTCGATGGGTGCTACTCCCGTGCCCACTTGATGGCGCAGCGGATGCAGGCGGAAGGTGTCACTCCTGGTAAAGCCTGGACGTTTGCTTCGGGTCCAGGCGACCCGCTTTGGGTCAACACCCCGAACCATCCCGACGGTCGCGTCGAATGGGGCTATCACGTGGCACCGACAGTCCCAGTTCGTGGTGCCGACGGCCGGACCCAAGACATGGTCATGGACCCGTCGATGTTCAATCGGCCCGTGACAGTGAATGAATGGCGCGACGCCCAACACGACCACCCCACCGTCGTGCAAACCCGGCTCGGTGAACCACCCATTCCGTCACGGGGTGGGAGTGGATATTGGCCGGGAGCGGACCCACCAGACGGGGTTGATAACAACGCAAGGGAAACGATGGAAGATTACAAACGACGTGAAGGCACACGCGGAAATTAAGATGG
>JANLRE010001127.1:0-2659 GCA_031368205.1 Fimbriiglobus sp.
CGAAAACCTGCCCAAGATTTTCGGACGGGATGCCGGAGCCGTTATCGGACACCGTCAGCTTGAGGTACCGCCCCGGTTTCATTTCGCTCAGGTTTCCGATCGGGGGAACCGTGAACTCAGCCAAGTCACTGCTCAGTTCGATTAACCCACCCGTTGGCATGGCGTCGCGCGCGTTGATGCACAAGTTCAACAACAGTTGGTGTAACTGCGTCGTATCACCCAACAGTGGCGGTGTTCGGGCCGCGATGTGGGAAACGATGCGGATGTTCTTCGGAAACGTCTGAGTGACTAGGTTCACAACTTCGGCAATCAACAGTTCCGTCTGCACCACGACCCGTTCACATTTCATTCCCCGTCCAAACGAAAGCAGTTGTTTCAAAACACCCGTGGCGCGCTCCGCACTCGATTCAATCACCCGAAACAACTCCTGGTCCACGTTGGGAGGAAGCTTCCGCCGGAGCATCGGCGTGGCCACGACGATCGGCGTCAGGATGTTGTTCAAGTCGTGGGCAATTCCACTGGCCATCGTGCCGATGATCTCCATGCGCTGACTACGCAAGAATTGGGCCTCCAGCATTTTCTTCTGAGTGACATTGGTGCAGACCGCCAGAACGCTTTGGGGCTGATCTTGCTCATCCTTCACCAACGTCCACCGACTATCGACAATGACGGGCTGTTGCCCTTTGGTCATCAACGTGAGTTCGGCGAACCAATCGGACTCGGCAGTTAAGTTGATCGCATTTTGGACGGGGGTCGGCAGCGTCCCGAACAGCACGTCCCACCGTTGGCCGCGCACTTCCATTTCTGACCAACCGAAGACCCGTTCCGCGCCACGATTCCAGTGGCGAATCACGCCGTCCAAGCCCAGACAAATGATGGCATCCGATGCCATGTCGAGTAACCGGGTTTGTTGTCGCAACCGCACTTCCGTCAACCGGCGTTCTTTGACTTCAAGCTCGAGTTCCCGGTTGGATTCTTCGAGTTGAAGCATCTTGTGTTCAAGTTTGTGGACCAACGAGTAGTTGTACTCCCGCAAGTAAACGGCTTCGTCAATGATGGGCGGTTTCGCAACCAGGGGAACGGAATGCCGTGCTGCGAGGACGTCCCGAATTTTGCCTAATAGGACTTCGGGTTCCTCGGGTTTAATCAGATAGGCCACCGCGCCCAAGTTGAGGCCGAATTCTTGATCCTTGTGGTCCGTGTACGTTGCGGTGTAAAAAACGAAGGGGATCGAACGCAGGCGGTCATCGAGTTGGCACGCGCGACAGAGCGCGAACCCATCCATGACGGGCATCAGCACGTCGGAGACGATTAAGTCAGGCGGGTTGCGATTCGCGACCAACAACGCTTCTCGTCCATCTGAGGTGCAAACAGCCGAATATCCCGAAGTGTGCAGTAGCGTCTCAAGCAAATAACGGTTGGCTTCATTGTCATCCACGACGAGGATTTGAGTCATGACGAACCTCGTGGACGATGGAGATAGGTTTCAATCTCATTAATGAACGTGTCGGGATTGATTGGTTTTTCGATGTAGCCATCGCAACCACTCGCCAACACCTGTTCTCGGTCACCCACCATAGCATAGGAAGTCACTGCGACAATCGGAATTGTGTGCAACGATGCGATATTGCGCAAATTCCGGGCAACCGTATACCCGTCCATCTCGGGGAGTTGAATGTCGAGCAAAATCAACGCCGGTGGCGATGCCTCGGCCAGCGCAATGCCCGCCGGACCGTCTCGGGCTTCCTGGGTTTTGTAGCCACGCTGCTCCAGGATGAATCGAGTCAAATACAGGTTTTGCTCGTTATCTTCGATGATGAGGATCGTCGGTTGCATCCGCTACGCCTCCTACTGGAAGCCAGAAAATAAAGGTACTGCCGACGCCCCACTCACTGCACACGGTAATCTGGCCACCTAACAGTTTCATGAGTTTTTGGCAAATCGCAAGCCCCAATCCGGTTCCTTCGTGCTTGCGTGTCAGGCCACTGTCAACTTGCCGGAACGGCAAAAACAGCTTCGTGAGGTCTTCCGTTTTGATCCCGATTCCGGTGTCGATGACTTGGACGACCAGTCGCTGGCCGTCCGTCTGACACCACAACTTGACCTCGCCGCGTAGCGTGAACTTGACGGCGTTGTTGACAAGGTTGATGAGGATCTGTTCAAAGCGCCGCCGATCGGTGTTGACCATGCCGACGGCTTCACTGATGTCAGCCGTCAACCCGATCCCCTTTTTCGTTGCCTGTGGCCGGATCATTTCGATCACGCGATGAATGGATTCCTTGGCGTCAAACGGTCGGCGCTCGATTTCCAACTGCCCCGCTTCGATCTTGGAAATATCGAGCACGTCCGAAATCAGGTTCAGCAGGTGGCGGGCACTGGTTTGGACCATGCCCAATTGCTTGCGTTGTTCATCCAAAAGCGGCCCAACGAGTCCTTGCAATAAGATGCCCGTGAACCCGATGATCGAATTCAGCGGCGTGCGGAGTTCGTGCGACATCGTGGCCAGGAAAGCGGACTTCAGTCGATCCGCAGACTCGGCACGCTCTTTGGCTTCAGCCAATTCCGCCGTCCGTTCTTCGACGCGACATTCCAACAACTCGTAGGATTCCCGCAACGCCCGTTCTTGTTTCTTTTGTTCGGTGGTGTCGCGGACAACCGC
>JANLRE010000021.1:0-1477 GCA_031368205.1 Fimbriiglobus sp.
GGTTATTTCTTCTCGACAGGGGTCAGTTGCTTTAGCACAGGGTACTTGGCGCGTTCGGCTTGCCACTTTGGTTTCATTTGAAATGAGCCAGTCAATCCAGCCAGTTCTCGACTCGCAAGCCGGGGACTCGTTCAAAGTCGCGGCGGTTGGCGGTGACAAGCAGGGCGTTGTTGACCAATGCGATCGCCGCGATTTTCAGGTCCATTGTGCCGAGACGAATTTTGGCGGATCGAAGGGTATCGAACTGGTCCGCCGCCCTCTCGTCGAATTGGGCAACGTGGAAAAGCCGGAAGTACTCGAAGAGTCGTGCCAACTCGGTGTAGGCTACGACCTGACGGCGAGAGAGACGCTCTTTCGCAATGCTCGCCAGCCACCCACGCATCTGCTCTTCCACGGTGATAATCGAAACCGCCACGACTTGCCCGGACGGACGAGCCTTCAGCCGCTCCATTAGCCGTGTACCGCGCTCGCCTTCCGGATACTTCAAGAATGTCGCGTGGTCCGTGTCGAGGAGGATCATTCGTCTGCCTGCTCGTCTTGTGCGAGCGAGCGCTCGGCGTCCCGGATTTTTCGCCCTTCTTCATCGACCTGTTTCATGAAATCACTACCTGCAAACATACCCACCGCACGCAGCCAACTGTCATCGTTGGGTAACGGCGGCGGCACACCGACGGTGCGTTCCAGCGCCTCGACACGTTGGGCTAGCGATTCCAGCGTGATTGGTTGGTTCATGACTTTGCCCCTGAATGAATCCACGACGGTTATCACACCATACTACCACCCGCCGAAGTGGTGTGAACATCGGGTTCACTTCTTTGCCAACTCCGCCCGCTGCTTCGTGAAGTCGGTGTGGAGCGGGTCGTGGTTATTTCTTCTCGACCGGGGTCGGTTGCTTTGGGACCGGGTACTTCGTGCGTTCCGTCTGCCACTTCTTGGCGTCGTCGGGTTTGCCCAACTTCGTGTACAACTCGATGAGACGGTCGATGGCATCGGGAATGCGGGTGTTGCCTTGGGGTGGGATCATCTTCTCGCGTTGCTTCATCCCTTCGTAGCCCTTCAGAAGTAGTGGTTCCGCATCGGCGTACTTCTTTTGGCCTAGCAACGCGCCGCCGAGTAGGGACTGGGTGTTGAACGTGGTCCAGGCGTCGGGTTGCAACTTCTCGCGGATTGTTAAGCATTCCCGGAGCGATTCTTCGGCAAGCGTGTACTGCCCGCATTTGAACAATTCCAAGACGACTGACGCCAGAGATCCCGCCAGTTCGGAGCTATTCGCCGGCAACCGTTTCCGTTCGATGGCGATGAACTCCTTGTAAATCGCGGCCGCTTTCTCAGCCCGGCCCGCTCCGCTATAGGCCTTCACGAGGTTCCTCATGCAATAGAGGGTGAAGATGTGGTCGGTTCCCATGTTCACCTTCATGAGCTTCAGCGTGTCTTCTAACAATGGGACGGCGAGGTCGAGCTTCCCGGCCGCCAGGTA
>JANLRE010000035.1:0-9289 GCA_031368205.1 Fimbriiglobus sp.
CGTTCTTCGTGTGGGGCGTGAAGATTTACAACGAGCAAGCGATGATTCGGGAAGACGCGCCCGAATACTTCGTCGTCGGCAAGCAGTGGATGTGGAAGCTCCAGCACCCGAACGGCGTCCGCGAAATTAACGAATTGCACATCCCGATCTGTAGCGACGAACTGGACGCGGATGGGAAGTTGCGTGACCCCGGCATCAAGATCACCGGGACTTCGGAAGACGTGATCCATGACTTCGGCATCCCGGCGTTCCGCAGTAAGTTCGATGTCGTGCCAGGACGTTACATTACCGTGGGTTATCAACCGACCAAGATCGGCACCTACCATATTTTTTGCGACCAGTATTGCGGCCAGGGCCACTCCCAGATGGTGGGCAAAGTCCACGTGCTTTCCAAAGCCAATTACGAGTTGTGGAAGGAAGGCTTGTACCGCTTTGAGGGCAAGAACCCCGTCGATGGCTCGCCAGCGTGGGAAGGCCGCAAGCTGTTCTTGAAGTTGCAATGCAACACCTGCCACAACAACGAGTCCAGCGCACGGGCACCACAACTGGCCGGGATGTATGGCCAGAAGCGACCCCTGGAAGACGGTACATTGCAGAAATTTGACGACGAGTACATTAAACGGTCGGTTCGCAACCCGATCTCGCAGGTGGCGGCAGGTTGGAAAACGATCATGCCAGCATACGGCACGAAACAAGTGGACGAAACCGAACTTTATAACCTGACGGCTTACATCAAGAGCTTGAAGAACGGCGAGAAGTTGCCGGACCGCACGGAGCAGTTTCCGGCACCACTTGGCGCGCCAGTGAAAGCATCGGAAGGAGGGGCTAGCAAATGAGTCAGATTCCCGTTTTGAACTATACGCCGCAGACGATCCCCGCACCGGTCTTGAGTCCGGAGAAGGAAAAGAAGCGGATCCACTACCTCAACCACGACTACGGCTTGTTCTCGTGGCTGTTCACGGTGGACCACAAACGCATCGGCATGATGT
The DNA here is from genome assembly GCA_031368205.1 of Fimbriiglobus sp. Lineage (GTDB taxonomy): Bacteria > Planctomycetota > Planctomycetia > Gemmatales > Gemmataceae > Fimbriiglobus. The sequence goes on from JANLRE010000035.1 coordinate 990, forward strand.
ACCTGGTTGGGGCCAGTATCTTCTTCTTGTTCGGCGGGCTGGCGATCATGCTGGTTCGGTTGAACTTGATCTCCCCGACCGGGGCGATTCTGGAACTCGACCAGTACAACAAAGCGTTCACCGCCCACGGCACGATCATGATCTTCCTGTTCCTGATCCCCGTGATACCGGGGGTGCTGGGGAACTTCCTCGTACCGATGATGATCGGCGCGAAAGACATGGCGTTCCCGAAATTAAACTTGCTCAGTCTCTACGTATGGCTGGCCGGGTCACTGTTCTTCATCTGGCAACTCACGGTGGGCGGGTTGGACACGGGTTGGACGTTGTACCCGCCGTACTCGTCGAAGTACAGTCACACCAACGTACTTTATGCCGGGCTTGGGGTGTTCATCACGGGCTTCTCGTCGATCCTGACGGCGCTGAACATCATCGCCACGGTTCACAAGATGCGCTGCCCTGGGATGACGTGGACCCGCTTGCCACTGTTCGTTTGGGCGATGTATGCGACGAGCTTGATTCAGCTTCTCGGCACCCCGGTTATCGCCGTGACCGTCATCATGTTGGCCACGGAGAAGATCTTCGGCGTCGGGATTTTTGACCCGGCTCTCGAAGGCGACCCGCTGCTATTTCAACACATGTTCTGGTTCTACAGCCACCCGGCTGTTTACATTATGATTTTGCCCGGCATGGGCGTCATCAGCGAAACGATTACCTGCTTCAGCCGCAAGAACATCTTCGGCTACAAAGCCGTGGCGTGGTCGAGCGTCGGCATCGCGGTCGTGGGCTTCCTGGTCTGGGGGCACCACATGTACCTGTCCGGCCAGGGCTATTACCTCGGAATGTTGTTCTCGTTGCTCACCATGCTGGTGGCGGTGCCTTCGGCAATTAAAGTCTTCAACTGGTGTGCCACGCTGTACAAAGGCTCGATCTCCTTTGAAGCCCCGATGATGTACACGTTGGGCTTCCTGGTGTTGTTCACAATCGGCGGCGTGACGGGGTTGTACCTGGGGGCACTTGGCTCCGACATTCACTTGCACGACACCTACTTCGTGATCGCCCACTTCCACTTCACAATGGTTGGTGGGATGCTCATGGCGTGGCTGGCGGGGTTGCACTTCTGGTGGCCGAAGATGACGGGTCGGATGTACTCCGATTTCTGGAGTCGGTTGGCCGCAGTCGTGGCGATCGTCGGGTTCATCATGACGTTCATGCCGCAGTTCATCCTCGGTTTCCACGGGATGCCACGGCGGTACCCGAACTACGCCCCGGAATTCCAGTTCTTGAACATCTTGTCCACTGCCGGTGCGTCGATTCAAGGGATCGGCTACGTGATGCCGTTGTTCTACTTACCAGCATCACTGTTCACGGGTCGAAAAGCGGGCGCGAATCCTTGGAACGCAACGGGCTTGGAATGGCAAACGCCGTCCCCGCCGCCGATGCACAACTTCGACGAAACGCCGATCGTGTACTTCGCCCCCTACGAATACTCCCTGCCGAACGGCTTGGGCGTGCTAGCGGATCAAGGCGGGATTTTGGACGGCAAGCCAATGGTTGTAACCGCAAGTGGAAAACAGGGGGTGACCAGTGGCAGCTAGTACGTTGGCGGGCAACAAATTGAAGGCTCCGGTTGCCCACCACTTCAACAACATCTTGCAGCAACAAGCCACGGTTCGCCTGGGCATGTGGCTGTTCCTCATCACCGAAGTGTTGTTCTTCGGCGGTGCGTTCTGTGCCTACACCGTGTACCGCGTGTGGTTCCCCCGTGAGTTTGAAGCCGGTAGCGCGGCGCTCAACGTCGGCATTGCATCGGTGAACACGTTCTTGCTGCTGACTAGCAGCTTGACGATCACACTGGCGATTCGTTCCGCGTATCAAGCGAGCCAAACCGGGTTGAAGGTCTGGTTGATGGCCACCATCCTCCTCGGCGCACTGTTCCTCGGGTTGAAAGGCCGTGAGTATTACCTCGACTACGAAGAAGGCTTGATCCCAACCGGCGCCACGATGTGGGTTCAGGAGAAGGATGAAGCCCGAGGCACTTACGAGATGGTCGAAAAGCCCGTGTTCGCGGTCAACGTGGAAAAGGTGCTGCACAAGGAACACTTTGACACGCACGCCATCAACATGGCCCGCGTGCAACTGTTCTTCATCTTCTATTATGTGCTGACGGGCTTGCACGTCATCCACATGATAATTGGTTTGGGGTTGCTGATCTGGCAGTACATCCTCGCTTCAATGGGCTTCTTCCGGTTCGGCGAACGGTACGTCTACATCGAAGTCATGAGCCTGTACTGGCACTTCGTGGATATGGTGTGGATGTTCCTGTTGCCGCTGTTGTACCTGTGCGGGCCACACAATCTCGACCAAGCGATCGAGCAGTTTCAACTGGCCATCGGCATGGCATCGGGCCACCACTAAGGAGCTATCCGATGAGCGAAGTGAAAGAAACAATCTTTGAACACGACACCCACACCGTGGCGTCAACGGGCAGCACACTCACGGTGTTTGTTGTGCTGGTGTTGCTAGCAATCGTGGCGATTGCCGTTGGGTTCTCGGACCTCGGGCCGTGGAAGGTCGCGGCGAGTCTGCTTGTTGCGGGTGTGCAAGCACTTGTTCTGTCCGTGTTCTTCATGGACTTGAAGCAAGCGGACAAACTGACCTGGATGTGTGCCGGGGCGTCCGTGTTCTGGGTGGCCATCATGTTCACGTTCACCCTGACCGACTACATCACCCGGCACCTCGCAGCATTTTAAGCTGCAACTGAGGGGGTATGATTAGCTTCGGACGCCACTGGAATGAGCAACGCGCGGGCGGGGTTGCCACCCTCATTAGCGGGTGCGGCCTCGCCCTTCTGCTTGCGGTGACGCTGACGGGTTGCGACGACGAATCGGACGGGTCGAGTGGCTACGATCCGAACTTGCGGTACTCGCTGCGTCAAGATGCGATCGTACTGCTAACCCCCAACATCGCTCCTACTGGTCCCGCGCCGCTGGGCCAACTCGACGAATCCATCGCGGCATTTGCAAGCAGTGCGGGTGGCAAGATTCTGGTGCCGAAGTCACTCAGCGTTGAGCAACGTGACCAACTGAAGCAAACCCTCGACACCCGGTTCGGGACGCCGGCAGCACCGAACGCGGTTCCTGGTTTGGAATATACCGCCGAGCAACTCGCCTTCGGTAGCCGAGTCTACCGCAAGCAATGCGTTCAGTGCCACGGGCTGGAAGGCAACGGGCGTGGCTTGACCGGGTTGACGATCTACCCGCACCCGCGTGACTTTCGACAGGGTCTGTTCAAGACCGCTCTCGGTTCGTCCAAACCGACAGTCGGCACGTTGAAGCGGATCATTCGTCGCGGTGTGGGTGCCATGCAGCCGTATGATTTGTTGCCCGAAGCCGAAGTCGATGCCGTGATCGGGTATGTGATTCAGCTAAGTATTCGCGGGGAAGTCGAGTTTGATGCGATGAGACAGATGCTCGACGACAGTTCGGAAAGTGACGTGACAACGGCTTGTCACGAGCAGGTGCTGAAACTGAGTCGGCAATGGGCAACCGCCCGTGACGTGCCGCCCGTAAGCAACTTGCCGGTGGATTGGACTGACCCTGCGTATCAAGATTCCGTCCGTCGGGGTCACCAACAGTTTACCGGCACCCAAGCCGCGAGTTGCATGAGTTGCCATGAAGACTACGGCCGCACGGAACGCTACCTGTACGATGCCTGGGGCACGGTTGTGCGTGTGCCGGATTTGACGAAGGGCGAGTTTCGTTGGGCACGTGATCCCGCGTTGCTGAACGCGGTCATACGCCACGGAATCCCGGCCTCGCGGATGCCAGGGAATCCGCTGTTAACCGAACAACAACTTTGGGACTTAGCAAACTTCGTCCGCGAAGTCAGTCAACCCGCCCGATTACCCGCCGACGTGCGAGACCAAGTTTATCGGTCGAAGTAGACCGTTGTAGGATGGAACACCATGACTCCCACTTTCACCCGTCCCGTGCCACGTTGGTTGCGTGTTTGGTCGATTCTCACCGTCATCGTCGCGGCGGCGGTGATCGTACTCGGCTCGCTTATCACGACCTTTCGCGTCGGAATGTCCGACCCGGTGTGGCCGACCGAGCCGTGGTTTCTCATCGTCAACAACCACGTCTGGGTCGAAGAACCCGCTCGTGGTTTTTTGATTGAGCATACCCATCGACTGGTCGCCTGGGCGATTGGCATGTTCGCAACGGTGCTGGCGGTCGGAGCCTGGATCGCGGAACCGAACCGGAAAATGCGATGGATCGGAACCGCCGCGATTCTGTTTCTGCTGATCGCCTATCTCGGGCTTCACGGCGAAATGGGTGCCGCGTGGCGGGCACGAAAAGCGGGCGGGGAACTGGTCTGGCCCGTCGGTTCGGCCATCGCGTGCGGCGTTGGTGTTATCGTGATGGGTGTTGTCAGCGCGATGATGCTTCGCCGTCCCAATTCTGTGATTTGCTCCCTCCCCGTTTGCGGGGAGGGTTGGGGTGGGGTCGAAGGTTCCACCCCCCTTAATCCCCCCGCAAGCGGAGGGAGACAAGAAGGGGAAGCAAGCGGGAGGAGACCAGAATCGGGCAGTGCGGTGCGGTTGTTTGCCACGATCGGCGTAATCGCGGTGATGGTTCAAGGCTTGCTCGGTGGCTACCGGGTGTTCCTCGATCAACTGATGGGCACGCAACTCGCCGCAATTCACGGTTCTTTCGGGCAAGTAACGTTCGCCATCCTGATGGGCGTTGCCGTGCTAACCGCGCCGCGCCGGGATGGCGATTGCTTGCCAGAGGCTGAACGGGCCAAGTTACAAACCCTCGGCGTCCTGTTGCCAATCCTGGTGACGTGCCAGTTGATTTGGGGGGTGTGGGTGCGACACATGGGTTCGCCGATCGCCCAGCGATTGCACATCTTGACCGCGTTCGTCGTGACGGGGTTGTGCGTGTGGCTGTGTGTCCGCACGCTTTCGTCGCAAGCGAGTCGGAAACAACTCGGGTTTTATGTCTATCATTTGCTAGCCGTCATCGCGGTGCAGGTTGTGTTGGGTGTCGAAGCCTGGATGGGCAAGTTTGCGGCAAGCGGCCCGTCGGCGATGTTGCCCCCCGAACTTCGCCCCATCACGGAATACGCAGCGACGGTTCGGACGTTGCACACACTGATTGGTGCGGCCCTACTGGCATCAACCGTGGTCCTGGCGATTCGGATTCTGCGAAAGCCGGTTCCACTGAACCAAGTCGAGGACGACAAGGAACCGAGTCGTGCTGCCCCGAGCGAGACCATCAAGGCGAAGCGAGAACTGATCGCGGCGTCGTAATACTTTTTCATTCAACATTGGCAGACACACAGCCAGGATCAATGCAATGAAAGTGCCAGTCATGGCCGTAATCGAGCCGAGTTCAAACGCCGAGATCGACCCTCGACCTCGGGCGGCGGACTACCTCGAACTCACGAAGCCCCGCATCGCCGTGATGGCGCTCGTCACGGTGGCCGCCGGGTACTTGCTCGGTGCGGCGGAAAGCTTCAACGCGGCTCAACTCTTTCACACGTTGCTCGGTGCGGGTCTCGTTGCCGCCGGTGGAAGTGCGCTGAACCACTGGCTGGAGCGTCACGCCGATGCCAAGATGCGCCGCACTGCGAATCGCCCCATCCCATCAGGACGTGTGACGCCGTCCGAAGTCTTGGTGTTCGGGACGTTGCTGGCGTTCGGAGGCGTGGCCTATTTGTACGTGCTGATACCCCATCCCGGTGCGGCGATTGCTGCCGCGATGACGTTCGTTTTGTACGTCGGGGTCTACACGCCGCTCAAACGTCTCACGAGTTGGAACACGGTTGTCGGTGCGATACCGGGTGCGTTGCCGCCGGTCATCGGCTGGTGCGCGGCCCGCGACACGCTCACGTGGGAAGCGGTGTCGCTGTTCGCCATCCTGTTCGTCTGGCAACTGCCGCACTTCTATTCCATTGCCTTCATGCACCGGGATGACTACGCACGGGGTGGCATGAAGATGCTCCCGGTCGTGGAACGACGTGACGGGTTCTACACTGGATTGGCCACAGCATTGACAGCCCTTTTGCTGTTATGTGTGACCACGATGCCGTTCCTAGTTGACGCGGCCCGTTGGGTCTACCTCGTCGGCGCGATGCCATTGGCAGCGTGGTTCCTGCTACGTTGCATCCGCTTTGCCCGCGATCGCAATCAGCAAACCGCCCGCACCGTGTTGCGGGGGTCGCTGGTGTACCTCGTGGGTGTGATGGCACTGCTGGTGATTGATGGGATTTTGCCGCGGTACGTGGGATAGCTGGCAGCTCACAGCGAAGAAGCTTGCAGCTAGAAAATCAGGCCGTGGTGAGTTCTGAGTGGGTCGATTCTTCAAATTGCGAAAAGCTGCCAACAAGCTGTTCGCTGGCCAGTACCTTGGTCACTGTATGACTCCCGTCGAGGCATTCATCGCGGAGTTGGATACGATTCCGTGGTTCACGAACCTCGGGAAGCCATCGCCCCGCGACCATGAGGTCTTCCGCATCTACCACTGGGGCACTTGGCCCGGCCCCGAAGACCCCGGATTTTCGTTGATGAGTGCGTTCGGAATGCACTGGCGAGACGAACTGTTTGAGTCGGCGAAATCCCTTCCAAGTTTACGTGAGGCGTGGCATACCATCTATGAATATGTGTTCTATTTGACGAAGCCGCTCGTCCCATACACCGAAGAATGGGATCTTGATCACGGTCCCAATATAGCTGAGTAATCTGCGTGTTATACGGCAGCACTCGTCGGTTGCGTCATTGCTAGGGACGGGAGTTTGGACGAGGTGGACAGCCATGAATGCCGGCGCCATGACCATAATGCCACGGTCCAATGGACCTTGTCGAACGAGTGGTCCTGGTATCAGGCCGGTCATTGGCCGTGCCTGTACTATTGGCCTTGGCCAGCAGACATCGACGGTGCCCGTCGATCTGGTGTCTTCAAGAAGCTCGTCATTTATTGATGGGCTGCCGAACTCGGCATTACACGTAGGCTTTTTGGAGTTCATAGCTCCCCGCACCCAGCCAGTGAGTTGGGTCGTTAGCTGTCAACTTCTTAGCTGTTAGCTTTCCGCAGGATTCAACATGGCCAACGCTATTCCTGACACTTCGACCCCATCTCGCTCCGAACGGCTGATCCGCGTCGGGTTGTACCTGTTTCTGGTGATCGGCGTTGCGTCACTGCTCGCGGCGATCTTGGTGCCGGTGCCGAAGAAGGCGAAGTCGGTTCCACCCGCATCGCCACCGGGGTTCGTACTACCGGACTTCACCTTAAATGAGCGGTCCGGCAAAACCGTGACGAAAGCCGATTTGAGCGGTAAAGTTTGGGTCGCGTCGTTCGTGTTCACCCGCTGTACCGGACCCTGTCCGAGTGTGACCGCGACCATGACGAAGTTACAATCCGAACTCGATCTGGCGAACCAAGCGGACCTCCGGCTTGTGACTTTCACCGTCGATCCGGATCGAGACACACCGAACGAACTGAAAAAGTACGCGGACACATTCCGCGCGAATCCCGATCGCTGGTTGTTTCTGACAGGCCAAGAAGACGAGATTCACACGCTGCTGAAGACAGGTTTCAAGATCGGTGTCAACCGCTCGACGAACCCACAACCCGTCGCCGGGCAGGAGTTCGACCACAGCACCTACATCACAGTTGTCGATAAAACCGGCACGATCCGTGGCCACTTCGACGGCTACCGTGGCCCGAACGACACGGACGGCGAACGCTACACATCCAGCATGACCGCGTTGAAGCAACTCGTTGCGGACTTGTTGAAAGAATGATTGCTATCGCGGCGTCTCGGCAGGTGGCAAGTTGAAGATGCTGCGGGCGGATGGATCCCCGGACCGGGGGTCGCACAGGTTGCCGAGTCAGGGCCGATTTACCGATCGGGGAAACACCCAGATTTGCAGCACAATCCACGCCCCAAACAACGTCGCAATCAGAGTGGCGTTGGTCCAACTTGTTCCGGATGTTTTCGGGGTTTCAATCGGTTCGCTCATTGTTTCACTTCGGGGTGCAAGGCGTTCACGATGTTGATTGTAAGCTTGTCGATGATCTTGTCTTGGCTGGCAGAGCAAAGTACGACCACTGCGGTTTTTGTTTTCGGGACCATCATCAACATCGACCGGTAGCCGCCAGTACCGCCGTTGTGCCAGATGGTTTGAATCTCCGAATCTGGCAACGTCATCAATACCCAGAACAGGCCCGTTTGCATACGCCTTCGCTGTGGCGTTGTTCGTGGCTAAGGGACATCGCGGGTTGCAGTGGTGTTTT
>JANLRE010000037.1:0-2465 GCA_031368205.1 Fimbriiglobus sp.
TTGATGCCGGGGAAGACACTGAAAGACCTCGTCGATCAAAAAGGACCGCTGGCCTTTGCCGACGCGATAGACCGGATTTTGGACGTGATTGACGGCCTCTGCGAAGCCCACCGCCTCGGGGTGATTCACCGCGACGTGAAACCGTCGAACTGCTTCCTGACGGACGACGACCGCGTCAAAATTGGCGACTTCGGTCTCGCCAAGTCGCTCGCACCCGATGATAGCGACAACCGACAACTGACAGGGTCCGGCGCGTTTCTTGGGACGGTGATGTATGCGTCCCCCGAGCAAATTCGTGGCGAACCCGTTGGCTACGATTCGGACGTGTACGCGGTGTGCGGCACGCTTTATTATTTGCTCACCGGCAAAGCGCCGTTTCAGCACGAAAGCCTGACCGCGTCCTTGGCGAAAGCCGTGTCGGAAGCGGCCCCGCCGATCCGCACCCGTCGCCCGGACGTGCCTGCCGAACTCGAACGGGTGGTGCTGCGCGGGTTGGACCGCGACCGCAAACGGCGGTGGCGGTCCCTCGACGACCTGCACGACGCCCTCGTCGATCTTCAACCGGAGAAGCAACATCCCGCCCGACCCCGCGCAATGGTACTGGCTTACGTCATTGACTCGATCGTGTTGCAATGCCTGATTCTCCCGCTGGAACTGCTCCGACAGTATTTCGGTGGGCCGACAATCGAACCGGGTTCGGGCAACGTCAACATCCTGGATCTGACGTGGCTGGGCCTAGTCATCTCGTTGATTTACTTCGTCGTGCAAGAAGGCATTTTTGGCACCACGATCGGCAAGCGGCTGTTGCGGCTGCGGGTCCGGCGGTTGCGTCAAATGGGGCCACCCGGCTTGTGGCCGGCGTTGATCCGGAGCGTTGTTTTTAGCCTCATTTGGTACTTGATACTCCAACTGCCGGAATGGTCGGTGGAGTTGTTCGGCGCCGCCGGGAGCGTGCTAGCCGTCGGGTGCTTCCTCCTCGGGATTGCGGCATTGTGTGTTCAATTGCGCCGGACCGCCGAGGGTTGGCGGGGGCTGCACGATTTTGCCAGCGGCTGCCGCGTGGTGCAACGGCCACGACCGCCACACCGGCCGTGCTTGAACAGCCATTTCCCGGACCCCCTGGAACGCATCCAACCCACCCAAAGTCCGTTCCCCACGAAGATCGGTGGCTTTGCGATCACGGGTAAACTGATCGACTTACCCGACGGCGGCGAAGTCTGGGCGGCGGACGATCGGTCGTTGGGGCGAAGTGTGCTGATTCGCGTCTTGGCGGCGGGCCAACAGAATAGCGAGCATTCAACTAGCGAAGTGTCGCGGCCGACGCGGCTTCGGGTTCTGGGGCACGGCAGTTTCGCCTGGAAGCCGTCGCCGGAACCGGACAGCCGAATGGAATTGCGGGCGTGGATCGCTTACGTCGCCCCGGCCGGGTCACCGCTCGCGGATGTCGTGACGCCCGAATTCCCCCTCTGCTGGATTGATGCCCGACCGCTACTCGAACAACTGACCAATGAACTCACCCGATCCCAGGAGGACGGCACCGCGATTCCGAACCTCAGTGTCGAACAAGTCTGGGTCGAACCCGGTGGGCGGCTGCAATTGCTGGAGTTTCCGTTGCCAACGGGTCAAGGTGGACTGCTGCTTCCGGCCAACCATCAGCCGGTCGAGAGCCAGCTAGCGCTAGTCCAACACGTCGCCACGCTCGCGCTCGAAGGCCAACTGCGGCACACCGCAACCCGCATCCGCGCGCCGCTTCCGCCCCATGCGTCCGTCATTACGAATCGGTTATTGACACCGCACGGTCACTATCAAAGCCACGACCTGACCGACCTTCAGCGTGACCTGATTGACAACCACGTGTACCCGCCGGAAGTGACGGCAAGTATGCGGGCGACCCACCTCACCGTGCAAGGGTTGATGCTGGCGTTCGGGCTTCAATTGATGTTCGTTTTCAGTGGCTTGTTCGGACTGTTCTTTGCCCTGATGCTGGCGGGGCAAGACATCGGCTTTTCCGAAACCGAACGAATTCTGGCGAGTCCGACCGACCGAGCCGCGTTGATCGCACGACTGGAGGCGTTGCCAGCGGACAATAAAATGCGGGCCGATATTTTGCCCGCTCTCACACCCGAACGCCTACCGGAGACGATGAAGAAATTCGACGAATCGAGAACCGATCGCAAAAAGAACGAGGCCGTATCTCGCACGTTCCTGAACCGTCCGGAACGGATCGTGGTCGATCGTTTCACGCGGATGGAAGAGACCAACGGAAGTTTCACCGGCGACAACATCCTGCTGCAAATGGTGCACGGCGAATTTCAGTTGATCACGTCGCCTGAAATTCGCACCGCCCAAATGAGTCGCATGATGCGCCGCACGATGGCAATCGGTTTTGGGGTGCTACTGGTGAGCGTCCCCGTCATGTGGGCGGCGTTCGCGTTCGTCTTCCGTGGTGGCTTGTCGCTGACGCT
>JANLRE010000076.1:0-3229 GCA_031368205.1 Fimbriiglobus sp.
GGGGCCAACGACTCCAATTCCACCGCCACCCACCTATCGGGCGACAGGACCGCGATGAGCATTGTTGTATCGAGCATCATGAATCCGCAGCAAACTTTGGAGAAACAATGATCCCCGGTTTCACAACATTACACCGGATGATCTTCTGGGAACTTCTTCGCGTCTTTACGTTGGCGTTGTTGGGTTTGACCGGGTTGTTTCTCATTGGCGGGTTGATTCAACAAGCCTCCCAGAGTGGGTTGTCACCGGCGCAAATTTTGCAAATCATACCGCTGTTGATACCGAGCACCCTGCCGTACACGATTCCCGCTACAACACTTTTTGCATCGTGCGTCGTCTACGGTCGTGTCTCAACAGACAACGAAGTTGTTGCCATGAAGGCAGCCGGGGTGGACATTTTGACCATCTTGTTCCCGGCATTCTTGCTGGGGTCTCTCGCAATGGTGACTACAGCAGGCATTAGTTATTCATTGATCCCCCGAACCCAAGTGTTGCTTCAAGAAGAAGTCTTGAAAGACCCGGAAGCCGTACTCTACAGCATGTTGAAACGAGAACGGTGCTTGCGAGAATTGAAATCACCCTATTCGCTGTATGTACGCGATGTCCAGGGCCTGCGGTTAATTGACGTGGTCATCAAACGCAAATCCGGCGTGCGAATCGTCGAAGGACTCGGCCCCCAGTCCGAATATGACTACGTAGCGCGGACACGGGAAGCCCGCCTGATTGTCGATGTCGAAAAGAAAACGTTAAGAATTGATGCGAGCCGATGGGCCGTTGCCGACAAAGGGGTTTTTGCCGAGAGTGAAGGTACCCAGCCGATTGAAATTGATCTTCAGGAATGGTTCTCCGGAAAGCAAATTGGCTCTCGACCCATGGCACTAGATTGGGATGTTCTCTATTATCGGATTGATGAACTCACCAACAATCGACTCGAACTCGGTGAGAAAAAGAAAGAAGCGCAGAAAGCCGCAGAAAATGACCTCAACCCGAATCATGCCAAACTGCATGAGTATCATGTTCAAGATTACAACAACAAGATCAATGATGCCACCCGAAATTTACGGGGGGCACAGTATGAGTTTCATATCCGTCCTGCACTGTCCGCCAGTTGCTTAATTTTTGCATTGATTGGCTGTCCCGTCGGCATTTGGTTTAACCGGAGTGATTACCTCAGTACATTTGTGATCTGCTTCTTACCGACGGTCTTCACGTATTTTCCGCTTCTCCTATCAGGCGGTGGAATGGCGAAAGATGGTAAGGTGCCAATGATTGTGGGCGTTTGGGGTGCCAATGCAATAGTCGGCACCCTAGCCGTGATCTTGATATTTCGGTTAATTAAACGGTAGTGGTTTATCGCCCCGGTTTGGGACTCCGTGGGACGTTGGGTGGCAATTTCGTGAAGCCACCCCCCGTTCTGCGAACAGACTTGGCCATCAAAGCCCGCCGTCGTCCGGGGTCGTCGTGTTCGTCTTCGATATCACCGATAATCTCTTCCAGCACGTCTTCTAGCGTCAAAATCCCCACGATTTTCGCGGCTCGATCGCGGATGATTGCCATCGGATGTTTGGATTTACGGAACAGTCGCAGGGCGTTGGCAACACTTTCATCGGGGTCAAGAAATTGCGGCTCGTACCGGGCGTCTTCTAGGTTCACCAGCCCCCGAAGGCTGAAGAGGAAGAATAAATCTTTCGAGTTGACAATGCCAATAATGTTGTTCGGGTCTTTATCATAAACCGGCATCCGCGTATGGGAGCCATCGCGGACCGCCTGTAAGATTTTTTCAGGCGACATGCTCACTTCCAGTGCCATAACCTTGTCCCACGGCACCATCACATCGTGTATCTTTTTGTTCGACAGCGCAAAGACATTCATGAGGTAATCGGCGGACTCCGCATCAATCAACCCCGCTTCTTCCGTGTCCTCAATGAGCAACCGCAACTCGTCGATCGAGTGAACTTCTTCACCCTGAACGTCCGATTTGAACCCGATCAATCGCAAAAAGACCATGCTCGAACCGTTCATGAGTCGAATGATGGGGTGTGTTATTCGCGCGAAGAAATTCGTCGGCCCTGCCACGAGCAACCCAATTCGTTCCGCCGATTGCAACGCGGCCATCTTTGGCATTTGTTCACCGAACACGACGTGCAGGTACGTGACCATTCCGAGTGTGAGTCCGACAGAAAGGGCACGGGTCATCGGCCCGTGCCACGAATCCGGCAACGACGACAGAAGCGGAGCAATCAGGTCGTGCATCGCTGGTTCACTGACCAAACCCAGAGCCAAACTCGCAAGCGTGATCCCAAGCTGTGCCGCCGCAACACTCCGGTCAAGATGCTCGATGGCTTCCATCAGCGATTTCGCTCGGAGCGTACCGGAGTTCACCAGTTCTTCAACTCGCGTTTTGCGAACAGCGACCAGCGCAAATTCGGACGCAACGAAAAACCCGTTGACCGCGACAAGCACTGGGATGGCGACCAGACCCAGGACTGTGAACAGTGTGCCAGTTTCATCATTCGCAGCAAACAGAATCACGGGGTCTCCGTATTGAAGAAAAACACCCACGACACCGGACGAGCCGGGCATGGGTGGCGATTGAACATCATCAACAGTTACACAACACAATTGTACGAAATATCCATCGGAACGCGGTTACTTGCCACCTGGCGGCACGTACTTCGTCAACCACGCAAACACTTCGGTATGCCAATGTTGACTGTTTTTGGGTTTGAGAACCCAGTGGCCTTCATCAGGGAAATTCACAAATCGTGACGGCACGCCTTGGCGTTGCAGTGCCGTAAACAGTTCGTGCCCTTGCCCGATTGGACAACGGAAGTCGTAGTCGTTGTGAATCACCAGCATTGGGGTTTTGAACTTGCCAAGGTTGGCGGCTTTTTTGTGCGGACTAAACTCCGCATAACTTCCGGGCTTCTCCCAGGGCAAACCTTGGTGTTCCCATTCGTCGAACCACAACTCGTCGGTCGTCCCCCACATACTTTCAAAGTTCCACACACTGCAATGGGTGATGAGGCACTTGAACCGCTTCGCAATGTCATTCACTGCAAACCAGTTCTGCATGTACCCGCCGAAACTCGCCCCCGCGCTGCCGATCCGGTCCTTGTCAACGAAGGGCAACGTCTCCACATAATCGAGTCCGGACACGAGATCGCGGTAACACTTGCCACCCCAATCGCCGGAAATTTCATCGACATACTTCTGGCCGAAGCCGGTG
>JANLRE010000142.1:0-1442 GCA_031368205.1 Fimbriiglobus sp.
TTTCTGCTCTGCGCTCTCTGCGACTCTGCGGTGAAATCGGATTGACTGAACCTTTGACGCTACGATTTTACGGCACCGGGACCATCAGCGTGAACGGCCACACGTAGGCTTGCAGCACGGTGATGCCGCCGACGATGCTTGCCAAGAAGATGCTGTGCCAGATGACGGCTTTGAAGATGTCGGCTTCCTTGCCGATCTGGTTGGTGCCAGCGGTGGCAACACAGATGCTTTGGGCGTCGATCATTTTGCCCATCACGCCGCCGGTGCTGTTGGCGGTGCAGATCAGCACTTCAGCTTGCTCGCGGACTAGGCCGCTACCCTCGAAGGCGCCGGATTCAAACACCTGACCGGCGGTGATTTTTTGCAGGCTGCCGAAGAGGGCGTTGCTACCCGCATCGGTGCCCGTCAGGAACACGCCTAGCCAGCCGAGAATGGCGGCGAAGAACGGGTAGAGTTGCCCCGTTTCCGCGAACGCGACTCCGAGCGTGGCGTCTATCCCGGCATACTTCGTGACATAGCTCAAGCCCAACATGCACGCAATTGTCGGGATCGGGATTTTCATTTGCACGCACGTTTTGCGGACCACCGCCCAGGCTTGTGCGGGTGAGATTCGCAACAGTAATGCCGAGATGATGACGGCCACAACACAGGGCGTTCCCGCCGCGCTGAGCCACGTGAACTTGAAGATCGCGTCTTCTTTCTTCTCGTCGTCAGTGGCGTTCTTTTTCTGCAACCGTTCCGCACGTTCGACCTCTTTGTGCAGCGTCGGGATTTCGATCGAGTAGTACGAGTTGATAACCCCAAGGTCGATCGGGTGCTTCTTTTCCGCTTGCCGCACGGCGCCAATGATCGCTAGGCACACCGCCATAATCACGAACGGCGACCATGCCTTGGCGACCGTGAAGGCCGTGAGGGGGGCTTCGGATTTGTCTTCGACGATTGCCGATTGCAGATCGACGCCATGTTCCGCAGCGACAGTAATTGCAGTGCTGTTCACACGGGGCAAGCCGACTTCCGGCATCCGAAACTCGGTCTTCGGCTTCCACACAAAGCGGAGAAACAACGCGAGGCAGATGAGCGAGAAGATCGACCCGCCCACGTCCGTGACGGGCCACACTGCTGCGCCGGGGATCCACGTGTGCATCGTGGCGAAGAAGTATTGGAAGATGGCGAACGACCCGCCGCCGACCACGAGTGCCGGCCAGACCTCGAAGGTTTGCCGCCACGTACACATCACCTTGACCATGTAGAACGGCACGAGGCACGACAGAATGGGCAATTGGTGCCCGCACATCACGCTGATTGTGTCTGGCGAGATGTTGGTGACATTCCCGAGGACGAAGATCGGCGTACCCAGGCCACCGTAACAAACAGGCGAGGTATTGGCGATTAAGCAAATGACGGCAGCGCGCAGGGGAGGGATGCCAAGGCCGACCAGCATC
>JANLRE010000169.1:0-3953 GCA_031368205.1 Fimbriiglobus sp.
CCATCGTCATCGGTATTTTTGGCTATGCTTTGCTCGTCTACCCGTTCTGGTTGGGTGGCCGTCCGTGGGGGTATTCGGGCATCGCTGGGTCGGTCACGCTGGCGATTATGATGATCCCCATTCTGGTCCGCTCTGCGGAAGAGTCGATGAAGTTGGTGCCCGATTCGCTACGGGAAGCGAGCTATGCACTCGGTGCGAACCGGATGCAAACGATCTTGCGCGTCGTGCTACCGGCGTCCTTGCCCGCAATCGTGACCGGGGTATTCCTCGCTATCAGCCGGATTGCCGGAGAGACCGCCCCGCTGCTTTTAACGGCGGGTAACATCGAACGCTGGCCCGGTTCCCCCACCGGCCAAACGCCGTACTTGCCGTATTACATCTTCAGTTATTCGCGGGGGCAGTACCTCGATCAGCAAGAACAAGCTTGGGCCGCTACACTGGTGTTACTGGCCGTAGTGATGTTGCTCAACATCGGGACGCGACTGATCGCGGGCAAGCGAGTTGTGGCAGCGTCTCACGCCGCTTGATTGCTAGCGTGGAATCAGGCTCAAATGTCAGACGGGATCACATAGTAGCGGAGCTACCTCTCAATGTTTTGGCGACTCTTCATCACCTATCTGACGCTTGTCACCGTCGCCGTTTCGTTGGTCGGAATACTCGTGCTGCAACGCGCCGGTGACCATTTCGCTGCGATAGCGTTGGACGTGGTGGCGTCAGTTGGCATAATCGTTTTGCTTTCGGTTGCACCAGCCTATGTTCTCGCCCGGCGATTTACCCTGCCACTGGAACGACTCTCGATCGGCGCCCAACGCCTAGCCGAAGGCGACTTGACACATCGAATTTACACGGCGGGCAGTCAGGAAGTGTCGTCGCTTGCGAACACGTTGAATGCGATGAGTACGAAACTGGCGGGTTCCTTTTCCCAACTGCAACACGACAAGGAGCAACTCCGCACCATTTTGTCCGGGATGGTGGAAGGCGTGATTGCGTTCGACCGAGACCAGCGAATCTTGTTCGCCAACGACCGCGCGGCACAACTCCTGGAGTTCCAACCGGACCAAGCCGTCGGGCGGAAGCTGTGGGAAATCACCCGGCAACGGGCGGTTCAAGAAGCCGCCGTGTTAGGGCTGCGTGGCGTCGGGCCGTACCGCGAGGTACTTGATTGGAAGGGCGGCACGGAGAAAAGTCTTGCGGTCTATGTCTCGTGTTTACCCGGACCGAACTCGCCCGGCGCGGTCATGGTGCTAAACGATATTTCGGAGATTCGTCGCCTCGAACGACTTCGCCAAGACTTCGTCGCCAACGTGTCGCATGAATTGAAAACCCCGCTGGCCAACATCAAGTCGAGTGTGGAAGTCTTGATGGATGGGGCTGCGGAAGACCCGGCCACACGGGGCTTGTTTCTTTCCGAGATCGACATTCAAGCCAACCGCTTGGATGCACTCGTCGCGGACTTGCTCAGCTTGGCAAAAATTGAATCCGGCGAAGCGGGCTTGGAATTCGAGGTCGTGTTAGTTGAAGACGCAGTTCACGCTTGTCTCGACCGCCACCGAACCCGTGCCGAGGTTAAAGGGTTGACACTGAACGGGGTCGCACTCGTCGGTTGTCCGCCCGATTTGGGCGTGTGGGTCGATGAAGAAGCCTTGGCGCAAATTCTCGACAACCTCGTGGACAACGCGATCAAGTACACTCCCGAACAGGGTCGAATCACGGTTCGTTGGGAAGCCACCGATCAGCAAGTTTGCTTTGAAGTGGAAGACAGCGGCATTGGCATCCCCGACCGAGACATGCCACGGGTGTTCGAGCGGTTCTACCGCGTGGACAAAGCCCGCAGCCGCGAAATGGGCGGCACCGGGTTGGGGCTTTCCATCGTCAAGCACCTCGTCCAGGCCATGAAAGGGACCGTCCGCGTCACCAGCCAAGTTAACCTCGGCACCACCTTCCGCGTCTGCCTCCCCCGCGCCGCCGAGCGCTAACTCGCTAACTGTTTTGATGCCCGGTGAACGGCGTCGTGACTTCACTCAGCGGGCCGTAGAACTCGGGGCGGCGCCAGTTCACGCGGTCGATTTCGTATTCGCCGACACAGTGGATCACTTTTTTGGCACGGGCTAGTTCAGGGTTCACATCGGCGTAAATGATCGCTTCTTGGTCATGGTCGGCCATTGCTTGATAGTCGCCGTTGTAATCGGTGATCGAACTGTGGCCGATGTAATGGTAACCCGATTCCACGCCGACGCGGTTGACGGCGAGGTAATAAACATGGTTCTCGAATGCTCGCACGCGGGAAACGAGTGTGGCCATTTTGATTGCTTTGTCGGCCCAGTTCGTCGGTAACACAACCAGATCCGCACCGGCCAAGGTCAAGATGCGGGCGGATTCGGGGAAGCTCCCGTCGAAGCAGATGTTGATGCCAATCTTCAAGCCACCCAGATCGTGGACTTCAAATGGACGGTTGCCCGGATCGGTGAAGCGGTCCGCGCCGACACAGGGGAGGTGTATTTTGCGATAGGTCGCTACATAACCCGTTGGCCCGATCAACACGCAGGAGTTGAATAGTTTCGGCCCGTCGCTTTCCAAGCAACCATAAATCGCCCAGACACCATGCTTGGCACAATCGGCGGCGATCAAATCCGAACTTGGCCCCGGAATGGGTTCGGCACACCGTGACGCTTCATCCCGACTGATGAAGCCGTACCCGGTGAGCACGCATTCGGGGAAGACGACGAGTTTCGCACCCGCGTCGGCGGCGATGACCAGTTTGGTCCGCACCGCGTCGAGATTGACCTCGGTGCGACCCAGTTGGCAATCCATCTGCACGCCAGCGATTTTCCAACTTGCCATCGGCTCGATCCCCGTTGAATGCTTACTTGGGCAGTGGCGTTGCCGCACGCTTGATGAGTTCGAGGTACTTCGTTATCCGGATAAACTGTTGTGGATCGCCGAACTCGCGTAAATCGACGCCTTGTGGCTTGACCGCTTGTGATAGCCAATACTCCGCATCTTTCATGTTGCCCATGCTGATCGCCAGTAACCCGCGGTCGTAGTTGTACAGCGATTCTTGTTGCAACATCCCGCGTTTATTGTGGATGGTTGCGACGTAGCTCACGATCGGTGACGGAGGGTTCTGTTGGCTATACTGAGAGGCAAGTAAACCACTGAACGTCCCACCTGCAACCCCCCCAATTGTGCCGACCACGGCATCCAGGGTGCGTTCCGGAGCGTCCCAGATTAGCGGTTTGAATGGCGACTTTGGCAACGCCTTTTCCGCACCAACGAAGTTCCCTTCCAAGCGGCATTTCAGTCCTTCAAGTTGCTTCAGGGCGATGAACAGTTGGTTGTTCGGGTCTTTCGCGGCAAACTCTTCCATTTGTGCTTCGTAGCTACCTAAACGGGCGGCGGCATCTTCCAGTTTGCCAGCACGGAGCAACACACTGATGCTCTGCGCCAACATCGCGTTGCGTTCCGGGCCAGGCTCTTTGCCGTCTTCCGTCAGTTCGTTGAACAGTTCCAGTGCCTTCAACGGTAACCCAGTCTGTGTTGCCATGCCGAACCGTTCGTAGGCCGTTCGACCCCGTTGGACTTGCTCGGTTGCGCGTTGAATTTGCCGTTCCAGGTTGACCAGGACTTCGTCCGGTTTCTTCAACATGGCCACAAAGCTCGGCTTCCGGTTCCTGGGGTCCGTGTTCTGTTCACGCAGTTGTTCCGTTTTGGCGTACTGCTCGTGAACTTCCTTGGGGAGTTTCTCCCAACAGGCTACGGAGCGTTCAAACACGACCTTGGCCCAATCGAGTTGATTCGATTGGGCCAAGGTCATGAACAGTCCCATCGACCCCATCGGCCCGATTGACCCTTGGATCGACATCGAACCTTCGAGTGTCACCATTCGTTGAAAATGCGAACAGGCTGAAGGCGGCGGTAAGCGATCCAGGAAGCGAACTTGGGCCGTGAGAACC
>JANLRE010000174.1:0-2862 GCA_031368205.1 Fimbriiglobus sp.
GTCGCGCGATCGATCTCGCCGAAGCCGTCGTCGTCTTGCGGTTGGGGTGCGGGTTTTGGCGGAGGTGGCACGGGCTTTGGCGCTGGTGGCGTTTCGGCTTTGGGCGTGACTTTGCGGGCGGGTGCCGGTTTCGGCTCAGCAGGGGTTTCGGGCTTGGCGGTCCGGGTCCGGGGGGCTGCGGGCTTCTTGACCGGGGCGGTCGCTTCGGGCTTGGCGGGTTT
Organism: Fimbriiglobus sp.; assembly: GCA_031368205.1. Taxonomy (GTDB): domain Bacteria; phylum Planctomycetota; class Planctomycetia; order Gemmatales; family Gemmataceae; genus Fimbriiglobus. The sequence continues at coordinate 222 of JANLRE010000174.1, forward strand.
CGCTTGCCGGGCAGCAGGCTTCGCGGCCGGTTTCGGTGCGGCGGGTGGCTTGGCACTGGCGGGCTGTGTCTTCAGCTTCCGGGGCATGTACGACGGCACTTCATCAAGATCATCGTCGTCAAAAATCTCCGCATCGTCGATGAGTGCCCGACCCAACGGCATCCGATCGTCGTCGTTCTCGGCGACTTCATCGAATCGCGTGACGGGTGGTGGAGCAACCACCGGCGGCTTGGGCGGCAGGGTCAAGATGCGCCGCACGGGTGGCGTGGCCGGTTCCGGTTCGACGCGGCGATCGTTGCGGCCCCGTTCGGGCTGAGAACTCACGGTCGGTCGCCCCTCGGTCGAGCGGCCGTGGGCTTGCGGCTTCGGCGGTTCAACCGGCGGCAACGGCCGTTGTGGTTGGGGCACGGCGGGCAGCGGTTGTTGCGGACGCCCACTGTTCACGGGTGCGGGCAGGGCTAACGGGCGTGGCACCGGCGGCAACGCCACCGGCGTGGAACCCGCCAACCGTGGCTCCGCACCAAACCGAAGCACGACATACGTCCCGCTAGTCTTGTGCTTTTCAATGTCCACGATGCCGTGCCGTTGCGCGTCTTCGAGGAGTTCGCTGAACGTGCGGTAGCCGTGGTACTCCTCGTTGAACGACGGCTTCTTCCGCTTCATCGTGTCCTTGACCATCGACGAGAAAATAAGCTCCTTGTTCTCGCGCCGCAGGGCCAGCAACGAATCGAGCAACAGCGCGAACACCTTCCGCTTGTTCTCGGGGATCGACTGGTCTTCTTCGAGTGGAATGATCGGGGCACGGTCGAGGTCTTCGTAATAGATGAACTCGTCGCAGTTGTCGCGCAACAAGTCCGACGTGGAATCCGCCAGCCCCAACCCGATGACGTGCTTGCCGAGTTCTTTGAGCTTGGACACGAGCGGTGAGAAGTCGCTATCCCCGGAGACGACCACGAACGTGTCGATGTGTTCCTTGGAGTACGCCAAGTCCATCGCGTCCACGCACATGCGGATGTCGGCGGAGTTTTTGCCGGTCAGCATCCGCTTCGGAATCTCGGTCAGTTCTACCGCCGCTTCGTGCAACGACGTGGTGTAGTACCCGAACCGGCTCCAGTCCGCGTAAGCCTTCTTGGCAACAATCTTGCCCTTTTCGACGAGGCGCTCCAGCACCTTTTCAATGCTGAAGCGGTCCCGGCGGTTGCCGAACCCGAGTGCCAGGTTCTCAAAGTCGATGAACACGGCCAGAATCCGTTCACCGTCGCCACTACGAGAGGATTTCATGAGCGCAGCCAACTCCGCGTGCCTTGTCCAGACTGCCGACGGTCTCCGCCGCCCCGGCGCCCTCTATCTTGTGCGAAAGACCCGGTTTCGACAATCGGACATCCGGCGAAAGTTTGAAGCCGCCATGATGCAAGGCATCGGACAACCTGCACACTGCATCGAATTCGTGGTGCGTCAGGGGGTTGAAACTCCTGGCAAACGCACAAAGCCCACGGTTCATGAACCGTGGGCTTTCGGCTACCTCACACAACCAAGAGACTGTGCAGGCCAACAAACCCGATCCCCGAAACCCGATCCCCGACAATTAGAACTGGTCGAGCCAGAAGTGGTTGCCGCGGTAATACTTCATCGGGGTCCAGAGTTCGTACCGCCAGCCGGGTTCCAGGAAGGCGGGGTAGGCCATGTACGCCGGTGGGCGGACGTAGGGGCTGCCTTTGGCTTCGGGGTACTTGGGGCTTTGGGCCGGCCAGTAGCTGTGCGGGAAGTAGTGGTACGGGTAGTACGACATTTGTGGCAGCGGCGGGTCGCCGGCTTGAACGGTCGATGCGGTCGCGTTGAGCATCATCATCACGGCGGCCACGCCGAGAACGCGAACGGTTACTGTGCGAATCATCTTCACACCTCCTTAGTGTGCGGGGAACCGGCGATTCGGGCCGGTTGCGTCCGGAGAATTATCAGCCGAATCGCCATCGGAAGTGCGGCCCGGTCGGACGGTCTTGGGGAAAAAACCGACTCCAGTCCTCGTGTTGCACGCATTGGAACGAACGGCGTAGTTAGGCCGTCCGAACGCTACGACCCACTCAATTCTTGCTCACGGGCCGTAAGTTTCTTCAAGTTCAGTGGTCATGGAGTAGTGGATAGTGGTCAGTGGATAGTGGATAGGAAAACCGAAGAAAGATTTTTTACCCGGTTACACTTCACTGTTCACTGACCATCATCTACTCTTCACTCTTCACTCTTCACTCTGCTCTATCCACTATCCACTAACCACTAACCACTACCTCATGACCGATCCGAACCTTGTTTACGACAACCCGCTCATTGGTCGCTATGCGGGGCGCGAAATGTCCGAGCGGTTCGGCCCACTTCGGAAGTTCCGCACGTGGCGTCGGCTTTGGCTGGCGTTGGCCGAAGCGGAACACGAACTCGGACTGCCCGCCGATGACGGCGTGTCGCCCCGGATCACGACCGCCCACCTTGCTGAACTGAGTGCCCACCTGGATGACGTGGATTTGGACCGCGCCGCGTTCCACGAAAAACGCCTTCGGCACGACGTGATGGCCCACATTGAAACGCTCGGCGAAGTCGCACCCACCGCCCGCCCGATTGTTCACCTCGGTGCGACATCGTGCTACGTGAC
>JANLRE010000192.1:0-7141 GCA_031368205.1 Fimbriiglobus sp.
GTGGTAACAATGAATCTCGGCGACGGAGCCAGGTTCGACGTACTTTTCGAGCAACTCGTGCCCACCCAACACCGCGAACTTCAAGTTCGATAACCCGCGTTGGTTGCCCCGTTTGCGGGCGTAACGGATGACGACCGGAAGGATGTCCGTGCCGAAGTGGTCGTGGTCTTTTCGTGCCAGCGCACTGCCAATTAAGTACCGCCCGTTGCCACAGCCGAGGTCCAGCACGACCGGGGCGTCACGTCCGAACAGCGTGTTCCAATTCAACCGCCCGTCGGCGGGCATTGCCTTCAGCGCCGTCTGGGTCCACTTCGCGGACTCAAGAATTTCGCCGGGGAAGGCGACGCCGAATTCCCGTTCGATGCGCTGGGGTTGCGGATTCATGCCTGCGAAAAACCGTGCGGGTGACCAAGCGGTGTTGGGTGTCGTGACCTCGGTGGCGTAGCATAATGATACTTATTCACCGCACAATGAGTAACGTCATGCCGTTGCTTTCATCGCTGTTATGTCGGAACCGTCAGCCGGAGGTGATGGACCAACCCGGTCTTGACCCCGTCGCGCACGAACATGCTTTGCGGGATCTGGCGCGGATCAATTGGTGGAGCCGAAGCAGTGCGATTCTGTGGCCGACGATTCGCGCCCACGCTTTGAAAACCCAACGTCCGCTACGGGTGTTGGACGTGGCAACCGGAGCTGGTGATGTCCCAATCGGGTTACTGAAGCGCGCCAAGCGGGCGGGCTTGACGCTGGAAATGTCCGCATGCGACATCAGTGAAACCGCCTTGCACTACGCCCAAAAGCGGGCCACCGCTGCGGGCGTGGCGATCCGCTTTTTTCACCACGACATCTTGACCAATCCGCTACCCGACGGCTTCGACATCGTGACATCCTCACTGTTCTTGCACCACCTGGACGATGCCGATGCCGTCGTTGTGTTGCAGCGAATGCAGGCAAGTGCAACCCGAGCCGTTCTGGTCAACGATCTCGAACGGAGTCGCACCGGCTACGTCATGGCCTGGGCCGGAACGCGAATCCTGAGCCGGTCACCCGTGGTTCACGTTGACGGACCGTTGTCCGTGCGCGGGGCGTTTTCGACAACTGAAGCGCTGACGCTTGCCGAGCAAGCCGGGTTGCGAGGGGCAAAGCTCTCGCGTCACTGGCCGTTCCGATTTCTGCTGTCTTGGGAGCGATCATGACCGCCACGATCACGCTTCCCCAAGCGGCAGCAACAACGTGGGACGCCGTCGTCATCGGTGCGGGACCAGCCGGGGGGATCGCCGCACGGGAAATCGCGCGGGCGGGTTTGCACGTATTACTGGTAGACAAGGCCACGTTCCCGCGCTGGAAAGTGTGCGGCTGTTGCCTGAACGGCTTGGCCCTCAGCACGTTGGCAACTGTGGGGTTGGAACACGTGGTGAAGCGGTGCGGTGCGGTCACGCTTGACCAAGTCAAACTCGGCACGAACAACCGCACTGCGGACCTCGGGTTGCCGGGCGGTGTCGCGCTGTCACGCGAGGCGTTCGATGTGGCGATGATTCGGGAAGCGATTGCCTGTGGCGTCGCGTTTTTGCCCGGTGTGATGGCCAAGTTCGATGCGAATCAACGACTGACTTTGCAGGATGCAAGTGACCGACAAGGGCTAACCACCGTCGTTTCAAGCCGTGTTCACGTGGCGGCGGACGGTCTGAATGGTCAACTCATGACCGGCCCGAAACAGGGTTCGGACGTGGACCCACGATCCCGAATCGGGGCCGGGGTGATGGCGAATCACGCCCCGGATTTTTACACGCCGGGGACCATATACATGGCGACGGCACGCGGTGGTTACGTGGGCTTGGTGCGGGTGGAAGACGGACGACTTGATGTGGCTGCGGCGTTCGATCCGGGGTTCGTGCGTGATGCGGGTGGCCTGGGATTTGCGGCATCGAAAGTGCTTGGACAATCGGGGTTCGCGTCAATCCTGAATTTGGAATCGTTGCCCTGGCGGGGTACGCCGGCGCTCACGCGGACTAGCCGCACGATCGCCGGACCGGCGTGGTTCGCGGTCGGGGATTCGGCGGGGTACGTGGAGCCGTTCACCGGCGAAGGCATGGCGTGGGCGTTGACCTCGGGCGTCGCCGTCGCACCGTTCGTGGCCCGCAGTGTCAACGGGTGGTCACCGCAGCTTGCAACCGAGTGGGAAGCCAAGCACGCACGGTTGATTCGGTCCCGTCAAACGGTCTGTCGGGTCGTGTCGCGGGTGTTACGGTCACCGCTGTTATGTCGGTTAGCTGTACGGGGATTGGCTCTGGCGCCGATGTTGTCCGCACCAATTGTTCATGCCTTGAACCGTCCCGCATCTCGAGCACCATCATGAGCTTCACCCTGTTCGGACTCGGCACCGCAGTCCCCCCTGGGACGCTCACCCAGACCGAAGCCCTGCGCACCGCTCGCGCGTTGGCCGGGCTAACATTGCGAGAAGCGTCGTGGTTGCCGACGGTGTACGAACACTCCGAAATTGACACCCGGCATCAGGTGCTGGGCCGGCCGTTGGTGGACGATTTGTTGAAGGGAACCCGCGAATCGAACTCGGTGTTTTTGCCATCAAGCGAAGACGATTCCCGTGGGCCGACGACCCACGAGCGGATGCAAATTTACGCCAAGGAAGCGCCGCCCCTGGCTGTTCGTGCCGCGAAAATTGCCCTGCACGAATCGGGCTTCGATCCGGCCACGATCACGCAATTGGTTACGGTCTCCTGTACTGGCTTCGTCTCGCCGGGCGTGGATTTCGCCATCATGCAAGCGCTGAAACTGCGGCCCACCGTGCATCGAACCCACGTCGGCTTCATGGGCTGCCACGGCGCGATCAACGGGCTGCGGGTCGCCAATGCCTACGCTCAAGCGGACCCAAACGCGCGGGTGCTATTGTGCGCCGTCGAGTTATGTAGCCTGCATTACTACTACGGCAACGAGCCGGACAAAGTGATCGCCAACGCCCTGTTCGCCGATGGCGCTGCGGCCATGATCGGGCAACAATCCCGTGACCCTGACCGTTGGCAAATCGCCGCAACTGGCTCATGCCTGATCCCAGATTCAGGTTATGCGATGGGCTGGCAGGTCGGCGACCACGGCTTCGAGATGATCCTCGCCCGGCAAATCCCGGTGTTGATCGCCAAGCACCTCAAGCCGTGGATCACAACGTGGCTCAGTGACAACGGGCTGACACTGCAAGACGTTGGAAGCTGGGCGATCCACCCCGGCGGGCCGAAAATTTTAACCGCCGTCCAAGAGGGGTTGAACTTGTCAGCCGCCGCGATGGCCACCTCTCGGGCGGTTTACGCGGAATACGGGAACATGTCGTCGCCCACGGTCCTGTTCATCGCCGAACGGTTGCGCCGTGAAAACGCCCGTCGCCCCTGCGTGATGCTCGGCTTCGGCCCCGGCTTGGTCGCCGAAGCCGTGTTGTGGACATGAAAGCATTGCGATCCGTTGTCGCATCACTCGCTGATGCAGTATAACTTTTTATCGCTCCGCAGGTACAACCGCCCGCCGCCAATGGCTGGTGTAGCCTGAAACACGCCCGGAAGTGTGTTCCGGCTAACCGCGTTCCACGCGGGCGCAGCGTCGAACACTGTCGTCTCACCGGCCTCACTGACGGCGTACACTTTGCCCCCAGCGGTAACCGGAGAGGCCGAGAACGAACCACTCAGCCGTTCCTCCCACACGACCGCCCCGGTCTTCGGGTCGATCGCGGTGGCGATGCCCTTTTCACTGACGGCGAACAGTAACCCTTTGACGAACACGGCGGACGGCAACATCGGTACGTTCCGCGTCCGCTCCCACGCCAGGGTCGGCGGCGACTTGGCAGCGGAGACGGTCCACGCCCGCACGGCAGGCGTCGGCCAACCGGGCGTGGTGATGATGCGGCCATCGGCAATCACCGGACGGCACTAACCCTTCGCCGGTGTTCGCCACGCTCCAAAGCCGCTCGCCCGTGGCCGGGTTGAACGCTTGCACCACATCCCCGCCCTGCGACAACAGCACGTCCGCCCCATCGACCGGGAGAACGACCGGGGTGGCATGGCCGATCCGACTCTTGCCGCGTCCGGCCCGCCACGCTTCCTTGCCGGTTGCGATGTCCAGGGCAACGAGGACCGCACCGTCCCACGGCGTCTGCCAGCCGACCTTCTTGTCCGGGCCGGGACTGCTGCCATCGTAAGCCATGACGACGAGATTCTTCCAGACGATCGGGGACGCGCCGAGGCCGTGTTGGCTATAGTGCGAAACGCCGGTGTAAGTCCATCGGGTCGAGCCATCGGCGGCGTCCACGGCGACCACGGCGCCCTGGCCGAACACGGCCACAACGGTGCCACCGGCAACGGTCGGGGTGGGCGTAGCGTAAGAGTTTTTACCTTCCTTCCGGCTCGGCGTCTGGGTCAGCACTTGGCGGTCCCAGAGCAGTTTGCCGGTGCCCGCGTCGAACGCCAGGACGTGGCATTTGGTGCCGTCGTCGGTGGTGCCGGTCAGGTAAACGCGACCGCCGCCGAGAACCGGGGACGACCAACCGTCGGCGGGTACGTCCACCGCCCAGCGGACGTTCTTGTCCACACCCCAAACGGTTGGCGCCGTGCTGGTAGCGACGCCCTGGCCGTTCGGCCCCCGGAATCGCGGCCAATCGTCCGCAACGGGCGGGGCAAGGAGCAAGGAAGCGAGCAATGTGGCAAACATGAGTTTGGACCTCGATGGGGGAAGAGAAGACCGCCCCAAGTGTACCGGACGACGGGTGCGAAGGGAACTGGCGGGGTCACACGACCCACCCTGTGCGAGTGAAACACCCACGATGATTTGTGATTCCGGATGCTACCGTGCGGCTTCACGCACGGTGACAAACGCCGTTTTCACCAGCGGCGTTTCGAGGGAGTCCGCGAAGAGTTTGAACGTGATCTCGGGGCGACCCACTTGCTCCGGCACATACGTGACGGTGAATTTCGCTTCACTACGGGGCGGAATTGAAACCGGGTCGAACGTCACTTCGCTGCCCGTGGTATTGTAACTCGGCGTGATTTCGGTCGGGCGAATCCCCTTCGGCACTTCAATTCGTAGCACGACGTTTCTGGCCACTTCGTCACCGGAATTGTCCACGACATAAGTCATCTGCGCCGACTTGCCGACCGTCACGATGCCCGGTTCAAACGCCGTCTTGTATTGCAACAACGAACTGCCTTGAAACGCCGATTGCACCGTCTGCGTTTGCTCCAACCCCTTGCCTGCTTCGGCGGTCGCCACGATGCGTCGCGCGCCACTAGTTGCGGCTTTCAGTCGGAACCGGACTTGTGCCGTCTCGCCGGGCTTCAACGGCCCCTTGTTTCGATCGAGTGGAAGCTCCCACACGATTTGATCCTTGTAACGTTGCCCACCCGAGGTCATGTTTTTGACGCTGCAATCGCCCGGCACGGTCGCCGCAACGTGGATATTGGCCAACGCTAAACTGCCGGTGTTGGTGACGTTGATAGTGTACTGCCCGGTGTCGCCTGCCGCCACGGTCGGCGGTCCGGTGAACCCCAGTTGCATCTTGGGGGCGAGCACTTTCGTCGTACTCGTGCTCATTTCCGGCGCCGGGGTATCTTTACTGCTCACTTGCGACGTGGTGGCGAGTTCGGCGGCGTCTTTGGACGTGACGCGGTACTCGACGAACTTCCGTTGCCCCGGCACTAAGGTGCCGAGGTTCCAGATGCGTTGCCCCGGCGTCGTGCCCGATTCGCTGTCGCCATCACCGGCGTAAACAAACCCCACGGGCACTTGCTCCACCAGCTTCACCGCTTGCACCGGCACCCGACTCGTGTTGCTAATTTCGACCCGCACCGTGATCGGTTCGCCCGCCGAGGCTTTCTCCGGGGCGGTTTTGTTGACGGCCAACTTCGGCTTATCCACGTCGGTCGTCACCGCTTGGCCGTGTTCAAAACTGACGAACGCGGTGGCCCGAATACTCTTCACGGTTGCCACGACGGGGTATTCGATGACGATTTCCTTGGACTGCCCCGCCTTCAATTCGGCGAACTCCCAGACGTAATCTTTCGGCGTGGTCTTCGCAGGAGTGTGTACCGTTTGCCGGTCCGCAGCCGGCTCCATTTTCGTGGGCGCGGTCACGCCTTCCGGCACGGGGTGCCGCACCACGACTTTGTACGCGGTCGCACTGGAAGTATTCGTGACCACGATTTTGTACGGCACCGATTTGCCCGGCGCGATGTGCGACGGCGTGCGGACCTGAATGCGAACCACCGGCGTCGCGGGATCGGGTACGCCACCCACCTGTCCGCGAGTGCCCGGTTCGACAAACTGGGCCGGCTGCACGTCCGAATCGACTCGTGCCGGTTCCTGGGCCAACGCCCCCGTCATCACCACAAGCGTGGTCCAGCCCGCCACCGCGAAATAGTGCAATCGCATCACGTATCCTTCCCCGCCACCTGCCAAGTGACTTCCAGCAGCGTAGGAGGTTTACCACGAGCAAGTAAACCCGGTAAAGAGCAGTTCGGCGCCGTCACCCGCTTCGCAGTTGGCCTTGCATCGAAGAGTTGTCGGAGAAACAATTGTCGCCAGTTTGGGGTTTCGCAATGGGAAGGAGTCCAAGAGATGCGTCGAATGATTCGCCTGATGCCGTTGGTTCTGGTGAGCGTCGCATTCTGTGTGAGCGGGTGCCAGACGAACCAGTATGCAAGTTCGCCAACGGATCGCATACTTGAAGCTCTTGCCCAAGACCACCAAAGCGCCGCCAGCAATGACTTGTCCACGGCACCCGTCGCACGCGGCCAAGCTCCAGACCGGATCGAGCCGATCGACGCAGTTCCTGAAAAGCTGCCAGCGACTGTGGCACAACCGTCGGCGATTTCGCCAGTTCCGACAGCCCAGCCTACGAAACGGAGCTTCCGCGAAAGAGTCGCATCGCTGTTCAACCGCCATTCGACACCTCCGAATGTCGCCGTGCTTCCTTTTGAAAACAGTATTAACGGTATTGCAACGCCCACGACTCCGCCGTTGCCCGTTGCGATGGCACCGCAGATGTTGCCACCGACTGTGACGCGGATTTTGCCACCCACCCAACCCGTAGCTCCGCCGACACAAGCCCAACTGAACGCAGTCCCGGCTCAATTAGTTGAGATGTTCA
>JANLRE010000240.1:0-4224 GCA_031368205.1 Fimbriiglobus sp.
AAAACCCGCTCCCGTGCTGGAGCGGTTTTTTCGTCTGGTGCCGATTCCGACAACTCGATTATCCGGCTTGGTATTTCTCGATCAACACTTTCGCGGTTTCGGGGCGGAGGATGCGGGGGTCGGGGAGTTCGCCGCGACCGAGTTGGGCACGGAGGTCGCTGCCACTGATGTTGACTGGCTTCCACTCTTTCGGGGCATTCTCGACAAGTCCGACGCGGTTCCACTCAGCGTAGAAGGCCGCAAAGCCTACTTTGACGGGTTGAATCAGCAGTTCGCCTTTGAGTTCGTCGAACTTGCGGTGGGCGGCGAGACCGTCCCAGATTTCACCCTTGTCGTCGAACGGCGCATCCGCGTGCTTGCGACCGATGATGATGTCCGTGAACCCGAAGTTCTGCCGGTAAATCGCGTGCATCACCGCTTCTTTGGGACCGGCGTAGAACATCTTGATGTCCAGACCCAACAGCATCACGTGATCGCTGAACGGCTTGCCGACATTCGCCCACAATTCTTCGTCGATGTCGCCTAGGCCCAGCACTTTATTGTCGATGAGGGCACGGTACGTCTTCATCCGCGTTCCGGCATCCACGTCGTCGGCTTTCGTTTCGCCGATCAACGGATTCAGCACCGCGCCCGTGAAGTGGCCTTCGCGGGTGAGCCGTTCGAGGCCGTTCACCAAGGCGTATTCGTGGGCACGGTGCAACGCATTCCGGGTTTGGAACGCCACAACCCGTTGGAAGCCCTTCTTGGCGAAGAGTGCCCGCGTTTCGAGCGGCGTTAAAACCAACTCGCCGTAGGCGGGGTTCTTGGGCTGGGCCAGCACTTGAACGTCACCCCCTACTAGGAACGTCCGGGGGTCGGAGGTCGCAATCCGGGCACCGGGGTGGTCGGTGCGCGGGGTGGCATAAACGCTGGTGTTGTACTTCGCTTTGTCCCACGCATAAACATCTTTGAGCAGCAACGTCCCGACCACGTCGCCGCGTTCGTTCTTCAGTGGGTAGGTCGTCCCGGTTTGCAACGTCTTGGCGAGCGACTCTTCCACCGGAAACGCCAGCGGGATCGTCCAGGCGTACTTTTTGCCGTCACGGACGATGACTTCGTCTTCCAGCACTTGGTTGTATTCCGCACTCACCATCGGCCCGGTGAGCGGTGATAACCCGCCGTCGCCGATGCGGTAAAGCGTGGAAAGGTCCGCGTCCGAGACCGGAATCGCGGTCGTGGTCAGGCTTTCCAGTTTTGCCACGGTGCGGTTCACCGGGGTCGAAACACCACCATGCGGGAGAATCAAATCAGCCATCGAATCAGCTCCTGTCTAATGAGTTAGTTGGAAGAAACGACTTCTACCCCACCCTTCGTGGGAAATTTTCTAGCTAACACGGGTCGATCAAATCACGTACTGCAAACCTTGCCCGGCTTCGACGAGCCGGGCCAGGGTTGTTTCTCGCAAAATCTTCACACGAGATTGTTGAATTTCGTCCCAAATGGTGTGTAACGTTGCCGCCAATTGCGAGACCTCGCCTTCGCGGGCCGTCGGTCTACTATTCTTCGCCACCGGCGCATCGGTCCGGTCCACGATACTCAGAATGTCAGCGAGTGAAATTTCGTCCGGTGCACGAGCCAACTGGTAGCCCCCCGACGCCCCGCGTGTGCTGGCCACCAACCCCGCCCCTTTCAACTGCAACAAAATCTGCACGAGAAACCGTTGCGGAATGCCGTGCTTGTCCGCGATGTCCGCCAGCCGAATCGGGTGCGGGTCGCCGTACTGGACCGCCTGTTCAAGCATCGACAAGCACGCATATTCAGCCTTGGCCGAGAACAACATGGGCGGTCCGAACAGTGGTTCAGTAGTGGATAGTGGACAGTGGATAGTGGATAGTGGATAGAAGCAGAGTGGTTTAGGGCAGGGGTGCCAAAGGCACACGCATCATGATGGGTGTGGCTCTTCTTTGCTTAACTATCCACTGACCACTACCCACTATCCACTACTACTTAGATTCCCGACCCGTCCTTGTGCTCGATCACGTGCAGCCCGCATTCCTTTTTGACGTTCCCGGCCCACCGACCGGCCCGATCGTCTTCGCCGGGTTGCACGGCTCGGGTGCAGGGCCAACAGCCGATGCTGGGGTAATTTTGGTCGTGGAGCGGGTTGTACGGGACATCGTGCTTCATGATGAACGCCCACACGTCTTTCTTGGTCCAGTTCAGCAGCGGGTTCACTTTCACGACGTTGAACTTCGCGTCCCACTGCACGACATCGGCGTTGGTCGCCCGATTCTCGGTCTGGTCTTTTCGGATGGCACTGATCCAAGCCAGCGGGTTGTAATGGGCCATCGCCCGTCGCAACGGCAGCACCTTGCGATCATGGCAACACTGGTCCGGACGATGGCCGTACAACGGCCCGCCGTGCTCCTTCTCGTAGTCCGCAACCGACAATTCCGGGAGGATGTATTCGACCGCAATCCCGTAACGATCCTTAATCCGTTCGCGGAGTTCGAGCGTCTCCGCAAACTGGTAGCCCGTTTCCAGATTAATGACCGTCACACCGGGTTCAATCTCGGCGAGCATATGAATCAGGCAGCACCCCTCGGCACCAAACGCCGTGGCCATCAACAAGCGCGGGTGAAAATGCGTGACCGCCCACAGCAACACGTCTTGCGGTGAAGCCCCCGACAATCGCCGGTTCGCGTCCACAAGTTGTTCGTTGCTCATTCGGAGCGATTCAGTAGCAATTGGAGTCATGTTAGGAACATCCTCTGGTCGCGCTTCAACCAGTAACGGCACAATCTTTATCGGCATTATAAGGATTCAGGCAAGAGGCCGATTTCACGCAACGCAATTTCTACCGCGACAAGCTTGGTTTGTTGGGCGAATTGAGTGCAAACGTTACCTCAACATTCGCCGAAACGGAATTGTGTTGACTGCCCAAATCGCAACGTGTAATCTGAACGAGTCTAGAAGAAAGTTGTGTTATAGTCTTTAGGAACCGACAAATCAAAATCGGATTAGACCTACTCTTTCACGATTAGATAGGAACAGTTCTGTCTAATAATTTGTTAGGCTGCATAAGAGCGCACTGCAGATGAGGCCCCCGAAGTGTATACCGTTCCTGCCCAGCACACGCTACAAGCAGGTCGCCGTGCGGTCTCTGTGGTATGACAATGACGGGTTGGCCATCGAGGTTCAGGGCGAGGGTTTCGTTTTCGCGCGGGTAGTGTTCCATCGTCCGGCGGGCTTTCGCGTACTGGACGAGCGTGACCTGTGCGAGTTCTGGGACAACTACCATACCGGCAACGGGTGGCTGTACGAGGTCGAGGAGGGAGGCTGGCAGGAATTAGAGTCGCACCGGCCGCTGTTCAACTCGCCAGGGTTCTACACCGGCCTCCGCGAATACCTCGTGGTGTGCGACAAATGTGTCAGCGTGCTGACCGTCGAGCCGCCCGAGATCATCGACCTGGGCGCAAATTCGGAGTAGCCAGGTGCTGGCGGGTGCAAAGGCTCGCCTCGCCGTGAACTATCTTAATCGGCGAGGTGCTTTTCACTTTGTTTGAGGCCGTTTTCGCATCTCACTTCATAACTCCCCTCGCTCCAATCGCCTGTTTAGGCCCACTGACACCGGGTTGTCACTAGCAACGGATTGCAAATAATGCTTGACTCTTGCTCGCGGGCTTGCGAAAGTGTGGGTCTGCTGGTGATTGGTCGCGGTTCCTGCCTGCCTTCAGACTTGACGTTGCGTCGTCTGACAGTCCCTTTTCGGAGTTGGTCATGTTTCGTCTCGACATTGGTTCGACGGGTCGTTACTGCGACGGCGTCGGGCGGCGGAGTTTTCTGCAACTCGGCGTGGCGGGGATGGCGAGCGTTGGCTTGCCGCAATTGCTCCGGGCCAAGGACGAGTCGGCGAAATCAACGTCGCGCAAAAACACGTCCGTGATCCTGATCTGGCTGGACGGCGGGCCGGGGCACTTGGACACGTATGACATGAAGCCCGACGCGCCGGCCGAGTATCGCGGCATTTGGAAGCCGGTCCGCACGCGGGTGCCGGGGTTTGAAATCAGCGAACTCTTTCCCCGCCAAGCCACCGTGACGGACAAGTTTTCGGTGGTGCGGTCGCTGTACCACAACACCGGCGACCATTTCGCGGGCGGCCACCGGATGTTGACGACGAAAGAAATGGGCGTCAGCGGGGCGAACAATTCGCAGAAGTTTCCGGGCATCGGGGCGATCGTCAAC
>JANLRE010000266.1:0-1207 GCA_031368205.1 Fimbriiglobus sp.
ACCCGGCGATCTTTTGCAGGTAGTTGGAGATGTTCTCGTCCGACGAAAGCTGCTTCACGCCTTTGTAAAACTTCGAGTGGGCGGCCTCGGGTGGAAAGATTTCGTTGATCGAAAACGGCGCCATTTCGCCCAGTCGTTGCACCAGTTCGGAATACTTCTCTTGCCACTTTTCCTCGGTGGCCGGTAACTTGTTGATGAGTTGGGGTATGGAGGTGGCCACGGCGGTGATGATGGCGAGGTGCAGGATTACCAGCCCCATGATGCTAATAAGGCAGGCAAAGAACCACGGCATTCGGAGGCGGTGGTTCAGCCACTTGGCAGCCGGGTACAAGATCGTGGCGAGTAGCACGGAGATGATGAGCGGGATGAAAATCGACGACCCCAAATAGAACGCGATCGACATGCCGAGCAAGGCCAGCACGTTTAACCCGTAGCGCGTGGCCGTCGTTAGGTTCAGGTTCATAGGTCATCCCATTCCGAATTAACCGTCGATGAATTGGGCAGCCCGGAGCGTGTTATCGAGCAACATCGTGATCGTCATCGGCCCCACGCCACCGGGTACGGGGGACATCGCCCCTGCCACGTCCCAAACGTCCGGAGCGACATCCCCCACGAGTTTACCATTTACGGGGTTGGTTCCCACATCAATCACGGTCGCACCAGGCTTTACCATGCCGGCGGTGATGAGTCCGGCCCTCCCCGCTGCGGCAATCAGCACGTCCGCCCGACGACAGACCGCGCCGAGGTCGGGGGTCCGGGTGTGGGCCACGGTGACGGTGGCATCACACCCCGCGAGGTTCTCCTTCGTGGGGCGTTGCATCATCATGAGCGCGAGTGGTTTGCCAACAATGTTGCTGCGCCCCACGATTACGACTTCGCGCCCCGCCAGTTCGATCCCGTTGCGACGCAGCAATTGAATGCAACCAAATGGCGTGCAGGGGTAGTAACGCGGTTGGCCGATCGCCAACAAGCCGATGTTTTGCGGGTGAAACGCATCCACGTCCTTGTAGATGTCAATCGCCCGTGTCACGAAGTCTTCTTTGATGTGCGGTGGCAGTGGGAGTTGCACGAGGATGCCATGAACGGCGTCGTTGTCGTTTAATTCTTCGAGCAAGTCGTCGAGCTTGTCTGGCTTCGTTTCCACAGGCAGGTGGTGCAACCAACTGCGGATGCCCACTTCGCCGCAGGCTTTTTGTTTGTTCCGAAC
>JANLRE010000278.1:0-8653 GCA_031368205.1 Fimbriiglobus sp.
GCAAGTTGCTCGGGGCCGATCACCCGAGTGCCCTCCAAACGCAGTTCCACCTGGGCTGTACGTACCTCGACGCGGGAAAGCCCGAAGTGGCCCTCCCGATGGTGACGGAGACGCTCGTCAAGATCCGACGCGGGTTCCCGGCGGACAGCCCACAGTTGGCAGGGATTCTGGCCAAATGGTCTTCCTCGTTGCTCGGTGCCAGGGCGTACCTCGAGGCCGAACCCGTCCTACGCGAGTGTCTGGCCATCCGCGAGAAGACGCAGCCGGATGTCTGGTCTACCTTCAACACCCATTCGCTACTCGGCGGCGCCCTGTTCGGCCAGAAGAAGTACGCCGACGCCGAACCGCTGTTGCTGAAGGGCTACGAAGGGCTGAAGGCCCGCGAGACGACGATCCCCGAACTAGGCAAAGTCCGCCTCCCCGAAGCGCTCGACCGACTCATCGAACTGTACACCGCCACGAACAAACCGGACGACGCGAAGCAGTGGCGTGCCGAACGCGCGAAGTACCCGGACGTGGCGCCGCTGCCACGGGTGGTGAAGTGAAATTAACTCTGATAGACTGGATAGTATGGAGGATTCCCGATGCCGCTACGCGATCATTTTAGACCCCCGGTGAGCAAGAAATCGTCGTGGGAGGGTTTCCACGCCTTGTGGCCGACGTGCATCGTTCAACAATTACGCAGTCTGCTCCCGCCGGGATACGTTGCCGAGCCGCGCGTCCACCTGGGCACCATGATGGAGATCGACGTGGGGGCACTGGAATTGGACGACGCCCCGCAAGGTGGTGTGTCGGTTGGGAACGGCAATGCCGGCACGGCGACCGCAGCTTGGACCGCGACCCTACCATCGGTCGCGGTCGAGACGGATCCGCCGGACGAGTATGAATACGAGGTTCGCGTCTACGATGTCGAGCGCGAACGGCAACTGGTCGCCGCGATCGAATTCGTCAGTCCCGCGAACAAAGATCGGCCCGAGTCGCGGGACGCCTTCGTTGCCAAGTGTGCCGCGCTGCTCCGCAAGGGTATCGCCGTCAGCGTCGTCGATCTCGTTACGATTCGCCGATTTAACCTGTACGCTCAACTCATGAAATTCGTCGGCCATCCGGACCCGACCATGAGCGCCGACGGCCCGTTTACTTATGCGGCATCCGGCCGCTGGGTCACGAAAGGTACGCGGGCGAGACTGGAAGCATGGTCCCACACGATGATTGTTGGCGAGACGCTGCCGGTACTGCCGCTGTGGCTGGCGGATTCGCTCGTCGTTTCCCTCGACTTGGAGCGGAGCTACGAGCAGGCGTGCCACGATTTGTGGATCGTGTGAAGCAGGTGGTAACCGCTGCAAGGTTTCGGACGGACCCCCGGCCCTCGATCGGCCAAACGCACGGCTCACCGTCACGGCCAAACGGGCCGAACGCGCCAAGTACCCGGACGTGGCGCCGATGCCACGGGTGGTGAAGTGATTGCCGCAACGGTATAATTCTGCCAGGAGGTGACGCCGTGCCAACGCTCACAATCGACGAAGTCCAATCGCAACTGCCGCAAATTATTGACCAACTCCGCCCCGGTGACGAGTTGGTCATCACGCGGAACGATCTGCCCGTGGCCCGGCTGCTTGGCCCCGAGTTGCCGAAAGGCGTTCCGATTTACGGGCGGGGGAAGGGGAAAATGATCCTCAATATGGATGACGACAGTCACTTAGCCGACTTCGAGGAGTCCATGCCGTGAGGCTGCTGCTCGACACCCACACGCTCGTCTGGTATTACCAGACCGACCTGAAATTAAGCACAGCAGCCCGCACCCTCATCGAAAATCCTGCCAATAAAGTATTGGTCAGTCCGGCCAGTTATTGGGAAGTCGCCATCAAAATCGGCGCGCAGAAGCCGCTGCTCCAAGTGCCATTCGGGGTATTCATTCAAGAAGCCATTGCCGACAACGGGTTCACGATCCTCCCGATCGAACCGCACCACTGTGAACGTTTGCTTCTACTACCACTTCACCACAAAGATCCGTTCGACCGGCTGCTCGTCGCCCAGGCGTTGGCCGAGGGCATACCGCTAGTGTCCGCCGATGCGACGCTCGACCAGTATAACGTCCAGCGGATGTGGTGAAGTGAAACCGCCGTCACGCGATCCCCAGCACGCGGCACGCCTCCTGGTAGCTCGTTTCGAGTGGCAGCATGACGTGGAGATCGGGGGTCAGCCAGAGCGGGAGCGTGGGGAGTGGCTGGCCCACGGTCATCGGGTAGAACCACACGTCGAGTAGGGGTCGGCGTTTCTTCGGCTTCCGGGTCCGGAGCGTGACGGCGTACAGGGGGGGCGGCGTGGGCGCCAGCGCGGGGTCGGCACGACCGAGCAACGTCATCAGTTCACCGTACAGGTTCGTTGTCCGAACGGTGATTGGGTCCACGATCGAAACGCACACGCCTTGTTGCAGGAGTGACACCACCTTGCCGACGAACACTTGGCGGGCGTCCGGGCGGTCCTTGTTCGACGGGCTGACGATCTCAATGGCGGCGACGAGTTGGCGGCCCCGTTCGGTATCGTAGATGCGAATCTCGTACTCGTCTTGTTCGGCCAAGTCGGCTTCGACCGTGAGCGTGGGAGACAGAGCGGTCAAGGTTGCCGTGCCGCCGCCACCGGAGTCGATCGTGGCATCCGGGTCGCGGGTGTCGAGGTCGAAACTGCCGACATCGACCTCGAACGGCGCACCGAGGTGAACCTTCGGGCCGGACCGAAACCCCGGCGGGAGAATCGTCGTCAAGTGTCGGACGATTTCCATCGGCCAACCCCCGTGGAGTTCGTCCCACGAGTGGGTGTCATTGACGGGCGAACGGAAGTGGTCGCGGAGCGGCATTGGGATCTCCTAGGCGCGATCGTGGCATGAATTATTCTAACGGCACGCCGCCCTACGAGTAGTCAAAATCCGCACCCCCGAAGCCATCGACCGCCTCATCTTAACTATCCACCTCGACGGACAAACCGGACGAAGTCAAGAAGTGGCGAGCCGAACGCGCGAAGTACCAAGACGTTGCCACGGGACGTGGTAAACTAGTTTCTTAACTGGAGAGGATTTGCCATGCCGATTCACGATTGGACTCGCGTACCGTCGGGGTTGTTTCATCATTTTCATCAGGATTGGTCGATCGAGATTGCTCGGGCGCTGAACCGTGGCGTTCTGCCGAAAGGCATTTCCGCGATGGTCGAGCAACGCACCGGGGGCTGGGAACCGGACGTGCTGGCCATCGAACGCCGGGGCAATGCACCGCGTGCCGAATTCACTTCGGACGGCGGCGTGGCGACTTTGGTGCCACCGGCCACCCGATTCGTGGACCGTACTACGAACCAAATCCACGCCACCCGCGCCAACCGCATCGTCGTCAAGCACCACCTGGGCCGGACCATCGCCGTGATCGAAATCGTCTCGCCGGGCAGCAAGGACAGCCGCGCGGCCTATAGCGACTTCATCGACAAGATCATCGACTTCCTGCACGCCGGGGTCCATGTCCTCTTGATCGACCTGTTCCCGCCGACCAAGCGTGACCCGTTCGGCTTGCACAAGGTCGTTTGGGATGTGTTTGAGGAGAAGGACTTTGCGTTGCCCGAGGGGAAGGACCGCACCTTGGCCTCCTACGAAACCGGCAAAATTCATGCTTGTTATGTCGAGACGATCGGCGTCGGTGACACGCTCCCAGACATGCCGCTGTTTCTGGCGAACAGTTGGCACGTCCCGGTGCCATTGGAATCGACGTATCGAACAACGTGGGACGCCAGCCCCGAGGACTTCCGCGTCGCCGTCGAAACCGGCGTCATGCCCGAACCTGATCCGGAATGATTTCGGCTACGGGATCCGTAAACCCCGGCAGGTGTCTTCGTAGGTTGCTTCCAGTTCTAAGGGGACCATGAGGCCGGGCGCCAGCCAGATGGGGAGGGTCGGCAGTATCGCCCCGACGGCGAGTTCGTGTTCCCAGGATTCCAAGCGCCAACGCAATCCTGACCGCCGACCCCGGCAGGTGGCGGCATAGATCACGCTCTGCGAGATCGCCGTTCGCGGTGCGTGGAGTTCGTCCAGGAGTTCGCCGTAAAGGTTGGCCGTGCGGCTGGTGACGGGATCGACGATCGTGACGCACACATCCTTATCTTGAGCAGGCTCTCGCACTTGTTGACGAAAGTCTGCCGGTTCTCGGCGCGGTCCTTGTTCGACGGGCTGACCAGTCCGATCGCTGCCACCAGTCGGAATTCATCCTGCTTGTAAACGTTGACTTCGTACTCGGACGGCTCCGGGAACTCGGTGTCGAGCAAGATCATCGGCACGGCGGGCGCCCACGTTGCAACTGCAACGCCGCCTTCGCCATCACCGGAACCGTAGGGCGATTCCCGCTCCAATGCGCCAATGTCCAACTCCATCAGCGTTCCCACATGAAGGCGGGGTTGGGCGACGTATTCTTTTGGCAACACGGCGTTGAGCCGTTGGGTAATGATCATTGGCCAGAACGCATGAACCGCTTCCCAATTTAGTAATGTGGAAGTCGTGTGAAAGTGGTCGCGGAGCGGCATGGTATCACCCGTTGGGGTTGTCGAGGAGTTGTTGTAAGCGATCACCAAGCGGCGCCGGGAAGCGGGCAGGCCACGTTGAGTCGATCAAGCCGACGCCCATCATATCGAGTAAGTGAACGCGATCCTTCAACCGCCATGCGATTAGCTTCATCCGCAGTAGCGCTTCGAGGTTCACCACTTGAAACTCCACCGCTCGTTCCGAATCGTTGATTTCCGGCAACGTGTGATCGTCCTCCCGCTTCACTTTTTCACCCGCGTAATGCAGATGAATCCCACCGCTCGGACGGCCTTGTGGTCCGTCGATGAAGGTGTCGATGTCCAGGACTTGGAAATAGATAAACCCGACCGACTCCAATGCGGTTCGGACGTTGTCGAAATCGCCACGTCGGACCAAGATGTCAACATCCTTGGTGTTGCGCACCGCGTCCTCGTCGATCCGCGCCACCCACTCGGCGACGGCGTTGCCACCCACGACGGCGTAGGGCACGCCCGCCGCGTCAAGCGCCCGGGTGGCCCGGCGTAACCGCTCTTTGACCTTTTCCGCTGCCATGAGTGCCCGCTCCCAACCGATCGGTTCGACTACCACTTCTGACATAACCCGTGCTCCTGATTGGTGAGACGTATCGTAATGGACGACGCGAGGTATTACGACCCAAATCAAAGTATCGCCCTGGAGTTCCATCCGTTTTTCTAGCAGGCGCTAGGCGTCGGGACGGTGTTCGTGCTATGATTCTTCGTAGTCTGTTCACCGGAGTATCCTTCCATGACGCGATACCGATTTTCGATCCTTCTCGGCGCAACCCTCCTGATTGGGTCGGGGATGTCGGCCCATTTTTCGACTCGCTCAACCTCCGCCGCCCAAGCGAAGCCGTTTCTCAGTGACGCGCAGTTTGCGACGTTACTCAAAACGGTCCGCCCGGCACCGGGTGAGGATGCGTTTGCGGAAATTCCGTGGCTCACCTCGCTGTGGGATGCCCGTGAAAAAGCCGCCAAGTTAGGCAAGCCAATTTTACTCTGGGAGATGGACGGGCACCCGCTCGGGTGTGGGTGAAACAACGTTGTGGGGGGCCGTGTGTCCGCCTTCGCCGATCCGGAAATTATCAAGATGGCCACGGAGGATTTCGTTCCGGTGAGCGGGGACGATTGGTACCAACGCCGCCGTAAAGATGCGGAAGGGCGATTCTTTCTGAAAATTGCGGAGCAAGGCCACCGCAAGGGTGCGGGTAACGACACCCGGCAGGGAATTTACGTCTTCACGGCGGACGGTGAAGTGCTGTGGGCCAAAAACACTGGTCACGATGCGGCCTACACGAAAGGCGAACTGAAACGCGCGCTCGCTCAATTTCAACGCCTCCCTGCCGCCCGGCGGGCCGCCGGTGCGGTCACGGTGCCGGCCCACGGCCCACTCGACCCCAATTACACGCGCACGCCTCCGGCGGGTGGGCTGATTCTGAAAGTGAATACCCGCATTCTGGACAAGAAGGACGGTGCTTACACGAAGGGTAGTTGTGATCGCGTGGGCGGTGCGATGTCGGCCCGAGATTACCTTTGGCTCACCAAGCCCGAGGTGCAATCACTCGCCCCGCCGAACACCGAGGAAGGGTTTACCTACGACGTGCCGAAGAAAGTTGCGGAGCGGATTGCTCGCTTCAATTTGCTCGATAACACGCGGGGGGAACCGCTCCCGTGGGGGCCACAAGACGTTCGCAAATGCCGCATGACCCTGACCGCCGTCGGTGGCAACGCCGAAGTCATCGAGTTGCGTTTGGACGGGGAAGCATTAATGGCATCCGATGCCGACCCCACGAAAGCGGAGACGGGGTACGACGTGCGGTTGCTCGGCAAGCTCCGCTACGTGCTCGCCAAGCAAACGTTCGACAAGTTTGAAGTGGCCGCCGTGGGCGACTACTGGGGCGACGGGCCGTTCACCAAAGGCGCCCGCCCCGGACGCCAACCGATGGGCGTCACCTTCGGCCTCGTCACGGGCGACAACCCCGCCGACCGCGTCCCCCCGCAAGCCGCCCGTAACCAGGACGATTACTTCGGGAAGTAAGCCGAGTGATCGACGCTCGCCTTCACCAACCGGACTTCGCACCCCACGCCACGAGGTAGCTCAGCACGATAACCGGCGTCCACCAGATCACCGGGAGCAGTGCCATACAGATCGCCGCGTTGAAGCTGAGGTAGCCGAGTGTGGCCCACAACTGGAGTCTGGGGTTGTGGGATTGGGCCACCCACGCGGCCACTTGCACGATCGGTAACAGCAGCACGATCAAATCAAATCCCCACGCGCCGTAACCAGTAGTCAGGAACGACACGAGGACGATTCGCGGCAACTCTTGCTCCCAGTCCCACGCCTTGCGTTGCGTGAACCAGTACCCGACGAGCAACAACGTGGCAACCACGGACGAGGCGAACTGCACGACCATGCTGTTGTTGAAATACACGCCAAGTTTCGACGCCAAAATCGGCGGATCCCAGTCGGCAGTGGAGTAGTGGAACTCGTCCGACGGGGCGCGGGTTCCGGTCACATATTGCGACCACACGTCGGCGTTCCAGAGCATCGGGAATAGCGCACAAGCCACGAGCAACCCGCTACCGACTAGTACCGCTTTCCGCGTCTTCGGGGTGATGATTGCATCGCACGCCAGCAACACCGCGAACGGTAACAGCAGGTGCGGCTTCACCGCCGTGAACGCCATCGCGGTGCCAGCCCAACCGGGGCGTCCCATTCGCATTGCCACCAAAAACCCGACCAGACCGAACAGCATGAACCCCGAGATTTGCCCCAATCGCATCAGAAAGAGCATCGGCGCGAACGCGAACGCCATCAAGATTGGTACCCAAATTTGACGTTCCGCTCCGCCGTACAATCGCCACGCGGCCACGCACGCCCACACCACCACCGCACCCTGAATGGCGGACCACACCAGGAAGCCCGACCCCCACGACAGCCACGCCAACGGCAACACCAATGGAAACACCCACGGCGGGTTCCACATCATCTGTGCCCGCAAATCGGGCCACCCGACTGGGGTCTGAAACGCCAACAGCGACCGGCCATCATAAGGATTGCCACCCTGTGCCAAGACTCGTGCTGCCGCCCCGTACTCGGTGAAATCGACCGCCCCACCAATGTAGTCTGGTATCCATAGCCCAACGATTCCCGCAAGCATCACGACTGCAATGAGTGTCAGGATGAACCACGAAGGCGCTGAAGGTTGTGTCGGCATTCGGCGATAACTCGATGCGTGGAGAAGTTGTTGAGGTTCAAATCCGCCACACCCGCAATCCCTCTCCGACGCGGAGATCAACGATGACCGTTGTGGGTGGGACTCTGCATTTCTCTAGTTCGACACACCTTATCATCCATACCCCAGCTTCGCAATCAGGTCGCCCCAGCGTGTTGTGATCGCGGCGCGTTGGCTGTCGGTCATGGTGTACTTGTTGGTTTCGTAGGTGCGGGTGCGGGCGGCGTAGGCTTCGATTTTGGGTTGAACGGTCTCGAAGTCGTCGAGTTGTAAGCCGTCGTAGACGTGTTGCATTCCGCCGACCAAGTCTTTGACGAACTCTTCGTAGCGTACTTCGACGAGGTGCCCGGCGGGGATCATGTCCTTGGTGGCGAGGTAGCGTTCCGTGATGGTGCGGAATTCGCGGTAGACTTTCTCTTCCAACTGTTCGCCGCCGCGTGGGGTTTGCAAGCCGTGGCTCTTGGCGAGCGACATCCACAGGTTCATCGTGCTGGCGAACAGCGTGTACGGGTCGCGGCGAATGTGAACGAACTTGGCGTCGGGGAAGAGTTCGAGCAGTTCGGGGATGCGGGCGGTGTGCGGCGGGGACTTCAACACCAGTCGGCGCGGGTCACGCACCGCGAGGGTTTTCACGAACCGTTCGAGGGTCCGTTTCCAGTGGGCTTTTTCACGTGAAGATAGCCCGGACAGGTCGAGGGCACCCGGCGACAGCGGCGGGCGATTCGGGAACGCGATGTCGGTGTAGGTACTCGGTTCGCCGAGCAAGCAGAGGGCGAATTCGTCTTCTTGTGGGCGATCCCACCCGGCGGCCATGTTGTCCATCGGGCGTTTGTTCGGCATCAGGAAAC
>JANLRE010000280.1:0-2641 GCA_031368205.1 Fimbriiglobus sp.
TCATCGGGTACACGATCCAAGTACGCCGGGTTTAACCAGTCCGCTACTGCGGATTTCTGAGCGTGAAGTCGCTGGGATGACGGCCCAGTCGCGCGGTGTTGTGGCAAGGAACGACGAAACGCCGTCAACAACGGCAGAAACAACAGACCCCGAGAACGTGCCAACATGAACGCCGCCTGGAAGACAATGAGGGAACGATCTCAGATACCAGTTGATCCGATAACAAGGATTGTAAGGCAAGAAGTGGTAGTCGGGATTTGAAATGACTCGGGAAACAAAAATGCCCCGCCGGTGACTGCTTGAGTGTCGCCCAATCACTCAAACTGCCGTCCGGCGGGACACCAGTAAAGTAGCCCATGATCTGACAGAACACAACCGAAAGTTGCGGATATTACCGACTCACCAAATGCCTTGGTGTCGAGTAGCTCGACAGGTTTGGTAACACCTGATTATTACGAATCCAGGCTCAGTTTATCAGCCATTCAATTGAGGTTGCGGTGTCATCCCTTCAGACAGCACAATACTACCAGTTGATTCACCGAGTTTGCCCCGAAAGGATTCTGCCATGTTGCGATGGATTCTGAGTGTTTGCGTGGTTGTGTCGGTCGGAAATATCGCCAACGCCCACTTCTATTTTCTAATTCCGAGTGGCAATCCGCAACCACCGAAATTGGTCTTGGCCGATCTGCCCGAACCCGATGCGACTGTTTCTCTCGACTTGGCACTGCAAGGAAAATTCACTTCGGTGAGCAAGTCTGGGGACGTAACGCCAATCCAACCCCAGCGGGGGGAAGACGGCTATCTCACGTTCGGGGTTCTGCCAGCCGAGACGGCGACTGTGACGGGGACCATTGATTACGGAGTCGTCATTCGGGGCCAGTCCGAGCCGGTGTTGATTTGCCACCACGCCAAGTTGATCGTCTCCCCGCTTATTGCGGATGTTCAGAAACGCTTATCGGCACCTGTCGAAATTACTGTGGTGACTCACGCGAGCGGTGTCGTATTTCAAGTGACCGTGAACGGGAAGCCGGTGGAGGCCGATCTGAGTGTGTATGTGCCAGACACGAAACGTGTCGAAGTGGTCCGCACCGATGCCCAAGGGATGTCGAAACCGTTCGACAAGAAAGGGCAATATGCGGCCCGAGTTTTCGTGACTGAAAATCGCAGCGGCGAGTATCAAGGGCGAGCCTACAAACAGGTCCGCCACTACGCCACGGTTGTCGTGGTCAACGACCGCAATTAGCTTGCTAAAGCCAGATACAGGCGTGCGAGGTGACACCAACCGGAGCTATCGGGCAAACTCGTTGCGGCGACGGTTAAGTGCTGAACGGCATCGGTTTTGTTCCCGGTCAGTAAGTTCGCCATACCCAAGTTGAATCGGGCAGGAACGCAATCTGTTGCTTGTTCCCAGGCGGCAACGGCTTGGGTCACCTCTCCGCTCATCCACAAAACGGCCGCGTGCTGATTGTGCCATAGCACCCGCAGTGCGCCATTACAAAGCGGTTCAGCGGCAAGCAAGGCCGCTTTGGCTTGTGCGAAATCTCCAAGCCCCGCCAAGATGCCGGAGGTCACTAACAGCGTTGCCGCGTGCCCTTGGCTCAGGTTCTTCTGGCACCAACTTCGCAAAGCTGAAAACCCAGGAATCGTCGGCGGTTTGCCGGTCGGCTTCAAACTAGTCAGTTCGCCGCCCGTTAACAACGGGGAAATTTCCCGAAGGCTTTGGGGAAACAGACCCGCCGCAAAGGGGCTGCTCTTGTGTGTTTCGAGTGCGGCAAATCCCGCCCATTCCGGTGGGGTCGTCACTTTCTCGGTTGTAACTCCGGCAAATACCGCGATGCCTTCGCGCCAGAGTTGGGTCGCCGCAGCGCGAAAGCCACCGATCACTTCGTGCGGCTCGACTTCGCTTTCGATGGCAGCATCAATCTCAGTGCCACCGGCTGTTGCCAAAAAGCGTGCCATCAGGTCATCGAGATTCGGCACCGCGTTGGGATTCGTGATTGGCTTCGACATGCGGTTGCCTCCGAGGGCGTCTGAAAAGCGAATTCGTCTGACGGGGAACGAAAAACCCAATCAGACTTGCGCAAAACAGCACCGCCCGCGAGAAAATCGCGGGCGGTGAGGGAAATCGAAGCACGTCTAATTTTTGTCAACCTTCTTCTCAGCCGGTTCCGGCGCAACTTGAGGGGTGATCGTGGGTACCTGCGGAAGTGGGGCAGGGTACTTCTGAATCAACTTCCCAAGATCGGACGATTTGCCGACCAATAACTGATTCACTACAGCCAGTTTCGCCTTCAACTCCAGGCTCGGCTCGGCGGTCATTGCTTGAGACAACGCCTCCAGTTGATTCGCAGGAATCAACTTGCCGAAGCTTTGGATGTGTTGAATCGTGCGATCCAGTGCCTTCGAGCGAAGCGGTACTGGTTTCCCACCACCCAGTCCGAGTGATAGGAGGTCTTGCTGTGTTTCCGAAGTCGGGATTTTTGCCACCGCGTCGACGGCGAGATCAGCCAGTTCATCATCACGGAGTGCTTGCCGTAAGGCCGTCTCCGCAGGGCGGACATCGTACCCAGGGATTTCACCCAACGCGAGTTTCCGCAGGTATTCCATTGCGAGTTTCGCGGATCGTTTTCGATCGGCGGGG
>JANLRE010000288.1:0-1692 GCA_031368205.1 Fimbriiglobus sp.
TGGAGTTGCGCCCAGCTCGCCCTTTGCGAGACTTTCTATGTCTACGTCTACACTCTCGAACACCTTCCTTGCGCTCATTGAACGCAGCGGGTTGCTACCGCCCGAGACACTCCTTCCGTACTTGGAGCGGGTTCAGGCTCACGACGGCTCGCTTGGTACGCGGGAACAAATCGCCCAACAACTGGTGTGCGATCGGTTGCTAACGCCGTACCAATCGCAACAACTCCTCGACGGCCACTATCGCGGGTTCTTCCTGACCGAAAAGTTCAAAATCCTGGACGTGCTGGGCGAAGGTGGGATGGGGCGGGTTTACCTGTGTGAGCACCTACTGTTGGAACGCTTGGTTGCGGTGAAAGTGCTGCAATTGGGCGGCGAGCCGATCCCCGGTGCCGAGGAACGATTCCTGCGGGAAGCCCGCGCCGCTGCCACGCTCGATCACCCGAACATCGCCCGGATTTTCGACATCGACCGCACCACCGAGGCGCCCTTTTTGGTCATGGAGCACCTAGATGGAACGAATTTTCATCAACTGATTGCCCAGCACGGTCCGCTTTCGATTCCACGAGCGGCCCACTACGTTCGCCAGGCCGCGCTGGGCTTACAACACGCCCACGAAAAGGGCTTGATTCACCGCGACATTAAGCCCGGCAACTTGGTCCTCGATCGTTCGGGAACCGTGAAGATGCTGGATTTGGGCCTTGCTCGATTCTTCGACACACGCCGAAACAAGAATCTCACCCGGCGGTTCGACGCGCAAAATATCCTCGGCACCGCAGACTTTATCGCACCGGAACAAGCGATGAACTCCAGCGATGTGGACATCCGCGCGGACATTTACAGCCTGGGTTGCACCTTCTACTTCGTGCTACTGGGCCGGTTCCCCTACAATGACGGCAGCCCGAACGACAAGTTGCGGTGGCACCAATCCATCGACTTCGACCCCGTGGGCAGAATCCGCCCCGAGGTGCCAACCGGGCTGGTCGATGTGTTGAACAAGATGGTGCGAAAAACCCCCGACGAACGCTATTCCACACCCGCCGAAGTTGCCGAAGCCCTCTCGCCGTGGGCGACGCCATCGTTACCGCACCCGCCCGCCTGGGAGATGCCAGCGGTTCGACCGAACACGTTCCAACTCGGCCTTTGCCCGGCGCCGTCAGTCTCCGCGATGTCGAATGACGACTCGCCGATGGAATCGGACGGCACGCCGCCGATTTGGACGACCCCCCGACCGGCACCTACCCCCCGTGCGATCGTTGCCCAATCCGTCGATACTCCGCGAGTCGCGCAAGGTTCGCACACACCGCGTTCGGCACCTGTTGTGATTGCCGTTCCCGTCATCACTCCACACCCAAGCCATCCCGTCGAACCCGTGACAGCCAAGCCCGTGCTCCAACTGCGATTACTCGCCATCGTCGGGTTAATCGCAACCCTCAGTTTGGCGACCGGCATCATCGGAACCCGCTTGATCTACCGCACGTCAGCCCCCGAACGCCCCGCTGCGACCGCGACGAAGTAGGCGAAATCGGGTTGGTACAAAGCGAGTTGAACGCACCTGTCACGGTCGTGGAGGGTAGCGTCACTAAAGTTGGCGGAAGATCGGGCCACTGATCTTCGTTTTCAACCCCAACGGGGTTGTTCCCTTAGCCCAGGGTTGCGGACCGCAGGTCCGTTACCCTGGGAACCCGCACCCAT
>JANLRE010000422.1:0-5884 GCA_031368205.1 Fimbriiglobus sp.
AATGATCATTCGTGGGCTTTCGCTGGAACTCACACACCGCTTGGACGGTTCGGGACACCCAATTCGTTGATAAACGAACCCCTTTGACCTCGCGGGCGTACAATCAGGATTGCGGTGTAATTTCCAGGATTGGTGGCTTCGCGGGGCTTTAACTCATGCTGTCTTCGCTCACGGACCCCAACATTCTTTTGGGCGGGTTGATTCTCGCCCTCGTGCAGTTGCTCGCGGCGATCCCGTGGCTCCGCGCCATTGACCCACGCGGGTTTGAACGGTCGATCCGGAACCCGAACACGGCACTGACTGCGGTTGGCACCGTGGTCGGAATCGGTGCGTTGATCGCGTTGTTTCTCGGCTACAAAGGGGACTCGTCCAGTTTCCAGATGATTGGCCGCATTTACGGCGGCGTGTTGCACCTTCAACTCTTGATCGACCTGTTCATTCTCGGCCCGGTCGTGTTGACGTGGATTTTCCCGAAAGCCGGGGCAATCGCATTCGCGGCGTACCGGGAAGCGTGGCGTCAACCGATGTTCTGGTTGATTCTGATCGTTGCCCTGATTGCGACGTGGATTTCCGTCGTGATCCCGTACTTCACGTTCGGCGATGACTTCAAGATGATGAAGCAAATCGGCTTTGACATTGTGATGTTGGCAGCGGTTTTGTTCGGCGTATTGGCGTCCAGCATGTCCATCAGCGAAGAAATTGAAGGCCGAACCGCATTGACGGTGATGAGTAAACCTGTGAACCGACGCCAGTTTCTGCTCGGCAAGTACCTCGGGATCCTGATGGCGTGCGGCGGGATGTCGTTGATCCTGGGTTTGAACTTGAACGCCGCACTGGTCGTGAATCCGGAGTTTGACCCGATCAACAAAGACCGTGCTTACGACGCGATGCCAGAGCAAGCCAAGGCACTGATGGTCCCGACGATTGAATCCTTGGTTCCCCCCGGTCCGGCTCGGACAATCGCTCGTGGCGCTGGGATGTGGTTCGGGGAAAACTTTGCCCACACGTTCGGGATTATGCTGGGCTTTGGACAGGTGATGATTCTGGTGGCCATCGCCACGGCACTCGCCACGCGGTTGCCGTTCATCATTAATCTCGTGATCTGCTTGATGATTTACTTCCTAGGCCACTTAGCGCCGGTGATCGTGCGGGTAACGGATAAAACCAGCGACAAGGAAAACACCGCCGTCGGGTTGGTACGATTCCTGGGTAACCTGTTCGATACGTTGTTGCCCGCGCTCGAGTTCTTCAACATGGGTCCGGCCATCATCCGGGAGACGCCGCTCGACCTCTGGCCGTTCGCGGGCTACGCCGTAACCGTGACGCTTTATGCAGTCCTTTACACGGTAATTGCACTGATTGTGGGCTTGCTGTTGTTTGAAGACCGTGACTTGGCCTAATTTACCGGCAATGGGACCAGGAAGTCCAGCATCGCCCGGAGTTTGCAGTGGGCAACCTCCGGGCGATGTTGTTAGTCTGAATACATCGGAATCTGGCTGAATTCAGCGACCTGCGTCGTTAGCAAGGTCTTGATAGACGAACCTCACATCAGCCACGATCCGGACGGGGAGCGGTTCCGTGAGTTCCAACCCAACCCAGACTGCGAAAAGTTACTTGAACGGTATGCCACTCGCCAAATGGGGTGCCATTCTCGGGTCAGTCGTGGCCTCGGTGTGCCTCGCCCTGATGTTTCCGCTTTTGTACCTGTTCATCGACTTGCTCGCCTCGCAAGGCCGAGTGCCTTCATACACTTCGGTACCAGCTCGTAGTCAACAGCACTTCCGGGAAGAATGGATCAACACCCTCTCGCAAGACTCCGAAATCGCGGAGCGACTGCTCCAAATTCGCCCCATACCGCCCGCGTCCACAACGACATCTTCGTGGGAATGGGACGCGCGCTGGCAAGCCACGAACTCTGTATGTCTCCAGCATAAAATTAGCCCCGACGCTGCCGAGTTGTACCACCCGCTCGACCGAACCGGGTCGAACAGCACTGCTGACACCCAGGATGAATTCGGCATGTTGAGTTTGGTGGTGCGGGAACGCGGTCACTGGGCCGGGAGTTTATTGGCGTGGTTGGCGTCGTGGAACACCTGGACTTGGAAACCGACACTGGCGGATTCTGCCAATCGGCATTACCTGACTGGGCTTTTCCTCATCGCGTTCCTGCTTGTCGTTGTGCGCGGCGTTGCAATGTACATCACGTCGTACTGCACAACCATTGCGACGATCGACGCAGCAACCCGGTTGCGACGTGCCGTTTACACCCATGCCCAACGACTATCGGCAGTGGCGATTCGACCGGACCTTCAATCCGAAGCGGGCGAAATCGTGACACGCCGTGTCGATCAGATTCAAGAAGGTCTGGTGGCGAGTTTATCGGGTGCCGTTCGTGGACCTGTTATCGTCCTCTTGCTCACGGTGTTCCTCTTTGCCGAGCATTTTAAGTTAACCGTTGTGCTCGTGGCACTCTCGCTGATTGTGTGGTTGTTGGCCGGTCAAGCGGCAACGTGGTTCCGCCGAGACGCCCGCGTCGCGGGGCGTCGCGCCGAAGCACGGCTTGGAATGATGCGCGAATCGCTTTCCCGAATGCAGTTGGCAAAAGCCTATCTCATGGAACGGTTCATACAAACGCGATTTGAACGGCATCTCTCGGACCTGTCGAAATCTGTACGGCGACGACAACGCGGTGACACGCTATCCCGTCCGACACTGCTGACGATTGTGACACTGGCGGCCTTGGGGATGCTGTTTCTGGCCGGTCGGGTTGCACTGGTAGGCGAGATGTCCGTTGCCGGATTGATTCTGAAATGTGCGTGCTTAGCAACTTTGGTCATTGCCATCAGCCGTT
This sequence comes from Fimbriiglobus sp., assembly GCA_031368205.1. Lineage (GTDB taxonomy): Bacteria > Planctomycetota > Planctomycetia > Gemmatales > Gemmataceae > Fimbriiglobus. The sequence continues at coordinate 2,852 of JANLRE010000422.1, forward strand.
GGATTGCGGCCCGCGTTCGGGTTCGCAAAGCGAACGATGCCGCTGCGGATGTCTTCGAGTTTCTTGACCGCCGTGCCGATGTGGGGCAAACGATCGACGCCGAATTCCTGCCGCCGCTCACGAAGAAATTGGAATTCGTGGATGTCAGCTTGCGGGAACTCGGGACCGGACGAATGCTGTTGGAAAAAGTCTCGTTCGTGCTGCCGGCAGGGAGCAAAACCGCGATCGTTGCGATCGACCCGGACGAAGGGTATGCACTGGCTTACGTGTTGACGCGGTTCCTGGACCCGAGCGCGGGCGAAATCCGGGTCGATGGCAAAAACACCCGCTGGGTTACTTACGAATCTGTGCGGATGCAAATCGCCATCGTGCTGGAACAGTCGTTGACCTTCAGTGATACGGTTGCCAACAACATTGGGTGTGGCGACCCGAGCTTCACGCTGCCGCAGATTATCGAGGCGGCCAAAATGGCCCACGTGCATCAATTCGTTCAGCGGCTGTCCTACGGGTACGAAACCCCGATCGGAGACGCCGGACTGGCGTTAAGCACCGGCGAACGGTACCGAATTGCACTGGCGCGGGCCATTCTCCACGACCCGTCCGTCATGTTCATTGAAGAACCGAGCGAAACATTGGACGCCGATAGCCTCGTGTTAATTGACGACACGCTCGCCCGCATTCAACCGAATCGCACCCTGATATTCCTGGCACGACGGCCAACCACCGTGAAGACCGCCGACCGGGTTTTTGTGCTCCAAGCCGGGAAACTCGTCGCCGGTGGAAGCCATCAAGAGTTACTCGGATCGAGCGATCTGTACCGGGCGCTGCACTTCAAGCAAAACTTGGCCGCTGGTACGGTGTGACCGACACGCATGAGGCGAGAATGAATCTGGAACGGGAATTGCACGAAGCTTTGGCTGCCGTGGCGTTAGCAGGCGACTATGCCCGGCGCGAGTATGACGCCTTTCAACCGATCCCGAACGCCGCCGCGAGCATTAGCACCCACGTCGATTACGAAGCCCAGCAAATCATCCTGCGACACCTTCGCACGGCGTTCCCCGATGACGGAATTTGTGCCGAAGAGAAAACCCCGTTAGCCGAGACTGCTCCGAACAACACGCACCGTGTCTGGGTGGTCGATCCGATTGACGGGACGCGGGGATTCGCCATGAAAAATGGCGAATTCTCCGTGATGGTCGGCTTCACCGTGAATCAGATCGCAGTGTTAGGCGTTGTTCTAGAACCGATCTTGTACCGCACGACCTACGCCGCACTGGGGCGAGGGTGCTGGGTGAAAGTGGGCGAAGAAGCGCCGCGACAATGCCATGTCACTGCTGTGCAAACCCTCGAAAAATCGATCCTCACGCAAAGCCACAGTAAGCCAGGGCAGCCACCCAAAGCCGTCGTCACGTCGCTTCAACCGGCGCAAATTATAGAAACGTATTCCGCCGGGATTAAGCTGGCGATGGTGGCACGCGGCGACGTGGAGATGTACGTCAACGACTACCGGAACTTCCACGATTGGGACATTTGTGCCGGCCACATTTTGGTCGAAGAAGCGGGCGGCCAAGTGAGTCTTTTTAATGGCCAACCCGTGACCTACGGCGGCATCGGCGCCAAACAGCGTCGCGGGATGGTAGCCACGAACGGCCACATTCACAACGAAGTCGTGGAACGGCTTGCAACGATTTGATGGTTCATTTTTGCGATGGGCGAACATCAAGGCAGACGATTTTGGTGTCATCACGCAAGTAAATCCGACCATCGACTAGCACCGGAAGTGCCCAGCATTTGCTGCCGGTTAACACGCCGGGAACTTGCCCGCGGAACCGGAATTCCTTCGGGTCCGCATCGGCCAGGAAGAGTGTCCCCGTTTGTGTGAGGCCAATGAGGTACTGGTCCGCGAGGATGAGATTCCCTTTGGCCAGTTGCTTGTTCGCGTCGTCGCGTGCTTCCCAATCTGGAACTACTTCACCCTTCCGCAAGTTCACGCACTTCAATTCACTGCCGTCATACCCGAACAGGTAACCGTCACGATAAACGCAATTCGCGTGGTGGTTCTGCATCACTCGATTCGCCCGGAAATAGACCTGTTCGGCCCGCACACCACCTGCATCGGATTGAAGGCGAAACAGCGCACACCCCTTCGAGTACGACGACGACACGAACAGGTAATCGTCGATCACCAGTGGCGTGGCAATGTTGCCTTGAAACTGCGTGGCCCACGGTTTTTCCCAGAGCAACGCGCCGTCTTCCAACTTCACGCTGACGATCTTCGATCCGCCGATGGCAATGACTTGCCTGATGCCACCCGTAACAGCGATCGTCGGGGAACTATAGCCGTCGGGATCGTTGCCTGCTTTCCAACGGAGTTCGCCGGTCTGTCGATCAAACGCCGCGAGCATTCCATTTTTGCCACCCGGTTGCACGATCACCAGCGACCCGTCCACCAAGGGCGAACGGGCGACACCCCAATTGGGTAACTTCGCGTCGAATTCCGTTAGTAAATCATGTTCCCAGGCGACTACCGGCGTACCGCCTGCCATCGCCGGAGTATCAATTGCCAGAAGTTTGCCGGTCGCCCCGATACTGAAAACACGGTTGCCGCCGACCGACACCGTGGCACGCGGACCGTTAGCAAAGTTGCGGTCGATGCCGTCGTAGTTCACCGGGTACTCATGCGTCCAGAGTTGTTGACCGCTAGTGGCATCCAGGCACAAAACCCGTTCAAGTCCGCCCTGATAATCTTGCGTATAGATGTGCCCGTTCACGACAGCAAATGACGAATGACCGCCGCCACATGGCATCGACCAAAGCACGGTCAGCGGCTGTTTGTCCCAGTCCGTTCGCAGTGGACTTGCGGGCGCCCGGCCATCGCGTGTTGGGCCAAGCCATTGCGGCCAACTGTTCGTCGAGTTGTTGACACTCACGCTCAATTTCGCCGATGGAGGTGCTGGAAGTCTTGGTGAAGAAGCTCGTGGAGCAGCAGGGCCGCAACTCCACCAACTCGAACCTGCCGCCGTCGAGCGATGG
>JANLRE010000473.1:0-2537 GCA_031368205.1 Fimbriiglobus sp.
CCCGTTCACGAAGACCCGTACAACCCGATCACCCGTGTCGGCAAAGACCTGATCGCCAACACCCCCGAAGACAAAGTCAAAATCGCGTGGTGGCACCGTAAGGAACGATACGCCGAACGTTTGGCACCGGGCACAAAGTTCGCGGACATCATCGGCGAAATCGACCCATCAAAGCTCGCCGCTGGCACAAGCATGTCCGCCGAAGACGCCCTGCACTTCGGGCTGATCCCCCGGATGCACCGCGGCATCTTTGCCATGAACGAAATCCCGGAATTAGACGAACTGATTCAAGTCGGTCTTTTCAACATCCTTGAAGAACGCGACGTGCAAATTCGTGGCTATCCGATTCAGTTCGATCTCGACGTTTTGATTCTGTTTAGCGCGAACCCCAGCACGTACAACCGTTCGGGGAAAGTGATCCCGCAACTCAAGGACCGCATCGGCTCCTTGATCCAAACGCATTACCCCAAAGAACGATCGCTGGGTATTCAGATTTTTGAACAGGAAGCCGACATGGAGCTGGGGGGCGAGTTCCCCGTCTCCGTACCGTTTTTCATGAAGGAAATCATCGAGCAGATTAGCGTCGGAGCACGCAAGTCGAAGTATGTGGATCATTCCAGTGGCGTGAGCGCGCGGTTCAGCATCGCCAACTTCCGCACGATGGTGGCCTCCGCCCGGCACCGTGGCGTTATCCTGGGCGAGAAGCCCGCCGTGCCACGCATCAGTGATCTCGGACACCTCACGTCGTCGTCGCTTGGCAAACTGGAACTGGATTTGATGGGCACTCATCAAATGTCCGAGAAGCAGGTGCTAGAATCCATCGTTGCGGAGGCGATTGGGGTGGTGTTCGACGAGTACGTTGACAAACACGGTCTCGACGAAATCGCGGAAGTCTTTGGCAAAGGCGTGAAGATCGAGGTCGGCGACATGTTGCCGTCTTCGGAGTATGCCAAGCGGTTGAAGCGCGCACCGAAAGCGTGGGACAAAGCGTTTGAAGTGAATGTGAGTGAAAGCGACGCGATGCGCGCCTCGTGCGTGGAATTTGTTCTGGCCGGGTTGTACGCCACGGACCGCATCAGTCGGCAAGCGAAACATGGCCGGATTACCTACGAAACGTGATCCCAAAACCAGTGCGACCACGCCGTTGTGCCTCACAACCCGAGGTTGTTCTCCAGAAAAATGATGGGAATTGCCAAAAAGATACTGAAACACCGGACCAGTTGGGGCACTCTATACAAGTAGATGATTCCGACCAGAGCCGGGCAACTTGCCCGTTTATGGGCTAGGCTTGCACGGCTTCTGGTTGAACGCGATCAAGAGGGAAATCATGGCACTCATGCGTTTGTCTCGGTTGGCAGTTCTCATCCCCATCATCATGATGTCGGGCGGCTTGACGAGTTCACTTCGAGCCGAGCCAACGAAGGTGATTTGGGACGCCACCCGGAATACGTCACCGGAAACAATTGAAGAACTGAAAGCGCTTCAAGAACAGATTAAAGCGATCACCACGCCCGCAATACGATCGACCGTGGGACTCTTGGTCGGCATGGGTGCCGGCAGTGGCGTGATCGTTTCCGAAGACGGTTTGGTGCTGACTGCCGCGCACGTGATCGGCAAACCGGGGCAACGGGTGTGGGTCATCTTGTCGGACGGAACGCGGGTGAAAGCGAAGTCACTCGGAACGAACGCCAAAATTGACAGTGGCATGGTCCGGATCATTGATCCGCCGCCACAAGACGCGAAATGGCCGGGAGCGAAGGACGGGAAATGGCCGGCAGTCGAACTCGGCAAATCCGCCGAGTTGAAAAAAGGCCAATGGGTTCTTTCGCTCGGGCACCACGGCGGCCCCAAGCAAGAACGTCCGCCGCCGTTACGTGTCGGTCGGTTTGAAAACTTCAACCGCAGCGATGTCACACTTCGATCCGATTGCACCCTCGTGGGTGGTGATTCTGGCGGCCCGTTGTTCGATCTCAACGGCAAACTCATCGGGATCCATAGCAAAATCGGGTTGTTTATCAACTACAACATGCACGTCCCGATTGATGCCTTCCAAGAGGATTGGGAGAAACTGCTGAAGAGTGAAGAAATTGGCAAAGCGACCGCCGAATTGGGGGCGACGCTCGATCTCGATGAAGAAACACCAACGGTCAACGACGTGACGAAAGACAGCCCTGCCGACAAAGCGGGGATGGTCGAAGGCGACATCATCACCAAGTTTAACGGTGAAAAAGTCCACACCCGTGACGACCTCAAGGATCTCCTGTTGCAATCGAAACCGAACGACCGCGTAGTCTTAGAAGTGCAACGTGACGGCAAAACGGTTAAGCTGACTGTGAAGCTGGGCCGTAAAGCTTCAAAATCCAAAGAGTAGAATTTCCTCTCATGTAATTCCGCAACGACTTCTTCATCCGGAGTGGACGCCAATGACTACCCGCCCCGTTCAACTTTTCACCGTGACGATGGGTTTGCTCATCGCCTCGGCCAACGTCGGTTTCGTGCTTCTTGAAAAATGCGCCGCCGCGAAAACTGAAGCTGCT
>JANLRE010000499.1:0-6400 GCA_031368205.1 Fimbriiglobus sp.
CGAACCTGGCTCGTCGCCTGGTCGAAGAGCGCGCGAGAGTAACGATCGTGGACAGCATGATCCCGGAGTACGGGGGGCGCTGGATCAATATTGCTGGGATCGAGAATCACGTTCACGTCGATTTCTCAGATGTCCGCGATGAATCAAATATGGTGGAGTTATTGCGGGACAAGGACTATCTTTTTAATCTGGCCGGTCAAACGAGCCATCTGGACTCGATGACCGATCCTTTCACGGATCTGGAGATCAACTGCCGGTCGCAACTATCGATTTTGGAAACTTGTCGCAGCCACAATCCGGTAGAAGTCTCGCAGGGCTTTACGTCAAGATGATCTGACAGTTTTGAGTCTGATGACCCTTCGCCTTCTAGTACCCAGGCCTCGTGAGAGCTAAGAACTTCATTCGACTGAATTGCCAATTCTCGCAGGCACCTCATCCTGGAGTCCAACAGCAACGCACAAGCACCGGCTACGCCGCCGGATATACCCCCACAAAGTAAAGCTATCCCCGAGTTGGCGACAGCACTCATCGCACTCACTTGTTCGGGGTTTACTACCGAGTCCACCAATGCAACACTCCTGCGGCCGAACTTGTAATTAAATCGCGCACACGCAATCTATCCCGGAACACACGATCGGCGACAAAGTTAGATTCTACAGCCGGTTATAGTGGATGGTCCAGCGAAAACCCGCTAACGAACCTCGCGCCGGGTCGCCCACCGCCATCTGCTGCGGCGGCTGGTTTGGCAGTTAACACCTTAGGCCGTTTTATTCTTCTCGTCCCAGGCTTTCGGCTCCCACAACTCCACCTTGTTCCCGTCCGGGTCCATGATCCACGCGAACATCCCGTTTTCGTGGGATTCCGGGCCTTGAATGACTTTGACCCCGCCCGCGCGGAGTTGCGCGAGCATCTCGCCGAGGTCATCGACCCGGTAGTTAATCATGAACGCGGAGCCGCTGGGGGCGAACCACTGGCTGTCGCTGCCTGCGAGGTGCCAGACGGTCAGCCCCTTGTCCTCGGCCCGGTCGTCGGGCCACCTCAGCACTGCCCCGCCGAAACTCCCGATCGGCATCCCCAGGTGCTTCTGATACCAAGCTGCCCAGGGCGGCAGGATCGCCCTTGGCCTTGAAGAACACGCCGCCGATTCCGGTCACTTTCGCCATCGAAGCGGCTCCCCAAACGGTGTGACTCTCTCTCGCCGCCGAACGACTCCCGACCCTTTTCTCCCTACTTGTCCTTCTTCTCCCTCTTCCCGGTGATGTCCCATTCCTGCTTCTCGCCCCCGAACTCCGCTGCGCCTTTCCCCTTCAGCTTGTCCCCGTCGATCTTCAACTTGTACTCGATGGTAATTTCGTTTCCCATTAGTTTCCGCACGGCGGTATAGGTCAGCGTCTCTTCCTTCAGCTTCACGTCCTTGAGTGGCTCGTCTTTCTGGTCCGCCCAGGTCATCGTCCCGGCGAGTTTGTCCCCGTCCTTCTTGATCGTGAAGGTGGAGGTCCGCTTCTGCCCGCCGATCTCGTATTCACACGTCCACGTCCCGACGGGTTCAACCTTGTCCGCCGCGCCTGCAAGGCCGCAGACCCCGAATACCAACGCCATTGATAGGATCGCCTTCATGATCGCCTCCGATAAGTGTGGGTAAGGGGGCCGTCTCACGCAGATCGCACCACATTGCGACGGAGTCGAACCCGACACAGTGTGAGAACGCGCCGAGGCCGGGTCAAGCGGAAACCGGGTCATCGGGCTGCGGGTTCCGGGGATCGGGTTTAAGAATTGGCACGGCCCAATGGCCATGTGAGGGGGCGCAAAGCCCACGGTTCATGAACCGTGTGGCTCTTGCGTGTGAACTATTTCACCCACGACAAATCACGCCCAATCAGCAGCTCGCTCATGACGGCATGGTGCGTGTTTTTCATGGCGACGGTGCGTGTCTGAAATCCCTGTTCGGAGGCTATTCTGACCAGATCGTCGGCGTTGTCATAAGTCATGAGGAAGTCGCCAACGACATTGCTCGTGACTGAAAATAGCATGGCATGGTCAAGTGAATGGTGCGTGTAGAGCCGGTTTCCCGCCCGCTTCCCCGCAGCCGTGTATGGCGGGTCGATGAAGAACGCCGCCCGCGTCAGACTTGAGTGTTCACGGATGACCTGGATTCCATCCCCGCAGATCAGTTCAATCTTCTTACTCACGGTGGCGATCTCTCGGATTCTCCTTGCGATGGTATCGGCATACCACCGGGATTTGATTCCTTTACCCTTCTCCCCAAACTTCACCGGCGCCGACCCGGCCGCCAAAATCCCTCCGTGGAACGTCCGGTTCTTCAAAATGGTTTTGAACCCCCGATCCCTGCAGGTTTTTGGCATTGAGGCGACCACTTCCCGTACAGACTTCTCTGTCACGTCGAAGGTCTCAATTCGTTCGGCTAACCACTCGTTGTTTTCGCCTAGAATGGTTTTCCAGACCGCTGCCACGTCTTCATCGAGTTCGACCATAATGACTTTGTCGGCCAGATTCTCGAAGGCGACCGTCAGGCTGATGATCCCACCGCCTGCAAACGGCTCAACGAAAACCTGAGGCTTCGAGTTGAGATGACGGAGCCATTGACGCAGACGAGGAACCAGCCACGTCTTGCCGCCGGGATACCGGAACGGACTCCGTTGCGGAACGGATGCGACGTTCACCACCTTGTCTTGAACGGGGTCGCCGAACAAATCTTTTTGGACAACGGCCTCAGAACGTGGCATCAATCGTCTCCGTATCCGGCGGGGTATCCAGCTTGTTGTTGACCTTCTCTTGAAGCATATCAACGAAGTTCTGCACATCGCCCGGAACCGACCGGGTAATCTTTTCAAGGCTCTCGTGAAACTTTGTGTAGACCTCCCGAACGTTGGTGAGGGTGTAGGTGTTTTGGTCTTTCACGAGATCGTAGACCAGCCAAGCGACATCCGCCTCGTCCTTCGGAACCTCTTCCAGTTCAGGCAGGGTGTTGAAAAACCCGGAATTGAGGGCGACGGCGGTTTTCTTCTCCCAGGCTTTGAAGATCCCGCCCTTGAAGATGAGTTGCGGGGCCAACCGCTTTCGGGATGACGAGAGATAGTCCGCATGAGGATAGTTCGGACGCCCAGTCCAATCCATGTTTTGGTTGGCTTTCGGGTCTTCCATGTAAAACTCAAACGGATTCCGCACGTTCCCGCTGATGTAGACGGCTTGCACTTCCAACGCTCCGAAGCCAGTCACATTTCCCCGGTCATCGTATGACACCAACACGATGTCGATGTTGCCCGCAGATTTATCGAAGTTGTCTTTCAGCCTCACTTCAGTCAGCGTCGTCCACTTTGTTCCTTTGGGGAAGAAGAATGACGCAGCATCCTCAGCGATAACCCATTGCTGCCCTACCGCTGCCGGTATCAAGCCGCCAGACGAACGCTAGGACTTGATTCAAATGCCATATGTTAGTGATCCTGATTTCTTCCGTGGTTCAATCGGTTTTCTCTTCCAGCGTGATGCCCAGTTCGGCCAGCACGTCCCGCAGTTGGGGCACGTTGGCTTCGTCGATCACGACGGCGTTGGGGCCGAGGCGTTCGCCTAATAGCGTGCTGGTTGCGGGCCATTGCATGACGCCGTCGGCGATTTCCTTGGACGGCAACCGTAGTACGAGGTGCCGACCAAACGTGGGGGACGTGACGATCGGACCCATGACGAAGAGGCGGGCGGCGGCGGGCAGCGGTTCGCCAGCACGAGTGTGAAACCAACTATCGAGATCGTTCAACGAGAAGCCGAACGACGCGGCCCGTTTCAACGAGCTTGGCGTGAGGAGGAATCGCCGCACGCTGGGCGGGTCGCCGGTGATGGGGTCGGCGATGCGGATGATTTCGGCTTCGAGCAACAAGTCGGATTGGGCGGCGTCCAGCGTCAGGGTTACGCCGTCCTGGGCGATCGACACGCACTGTTGCGGCTTGGCTTCGTAATCGCGGTTGCCGATCAACCGTAGGTACTTGAACTCGGGGTCGCGGCCGTCGTCGGTCAGGCCGATTCGCTCCGTGACGCGGATGCTGACCATGCCGCGGGAGATGGCCGCGTCCAGGTCGGCGGGGGTTTGAAACTCGACGAGCGTGGCGGAACTGAACACGGTGATGCGGTCGCGCTTGTCCGCCCAGCGGCGCAGCAAGTCGGCCACGGTCGCGGGGACCGGCTTCATGCTGTGCTGGTTCAGCGTTTGCAAAATCCCGGCCAGCGTCATCCCGGATTCGAGGCCGTGGTACGTCCGGGCGGCGTTCAGTTCCAACGTGCAGGCCGGGCCGAGGTTCTTCCACTTGGCGAACCGCGACAGCTTGCCGATCAAACCCGGCGTCAGGCCCTGCCGATACGCCAGTACTTCCGCGTTCGGTTGCACCAGCAACGCCTGCGGGAACGACGGGGCCGGGACCGGCTCCGGGCCGTTGCACAGGAGGTGTCGCCCCACGTCCGTGAGGCGTAACTTCCACTCGCCGTCGTGCAGTGCGGCTTCGACCAACTTCAGCGGGTAGGCCACGCCGAGCATGTACGATTCGACCCAACCTCGACCGCGTAGTTTGGTGTCGTCACGCGGCAGGGTTCCTTGCCACGACGGGTGGTGTTCCCACAGCCAATCGGCGATCGGTTGGGAATCGGTCCAGGCGTTCGTTGGGGCACGGGCGAGTAACAGCAACGCCAGCATCCCGGCGGTGGGGGCCGGTGACAACCCGGTGTCACTCGGGGCGTAGCCCTTCAACGGATCCCAGTGTTCGACAGCCGTTAGCCCGGCCCACAGGTCGATCAACGTCGGCAAAAGGGCGGTGTTCCAGGTCGGCGGGAACGGGGCGGCGTGCAGTTCGCCGTCGTGGTAATTCAACAACCCCGCCGACTGTGCCCAGAACAGCGACAGCACGCCGAAGTCCGTCAGCGGTCGCAGTTCGTCCGGGGCTGCGGTGGTCAACACTTCGTCGGTCTGGAACCGGCCCAGGTCGCGTTTGAACAGCGTGTTCGTTTGCGTGAGGCGGACCGGGGATTCTTCGACTTGTTGCCACACGAGGCACAACCGCAACAACCAATCGAGACCGTCCGCGAACCGGGGCGTGGCCGCTCCGAGGAGTTCCGACGGGAGTTGCGGTAACCCGAGGTCTTCGGTCCGGGCACGGGCGGCGACGTTGGGGTGAACGAACACCTTGGCTTCCAGCGTGCCCATCTCGCCGAGCCAACTCTCGAAGAACTCGATCGTGGTGGTTTTCGCGGACAGTTCCGGGCAGAGCAGGCCCATTTCCAGAAGTGTCAAGATCGGCCCGAAGCCGTCGGTGTGCCCGACGCTGGCCAACATCATGATGAGATGGCCGACCTTCCACGTCGGACGGCGGCTCAGGCCAATCAGCGTCAACGTCTTGCGGGCCGCGTCCGGCAGGTCTTTGATCCGCCGGTCAATGCCGGGCGGGTTCAGCAGCGTGTTGAAGCAGCGGTCCACCAGTTCGTCCGCCGGCAACGTCGTGCGCGGCTTCACCAGCTTCGCCACGACATCGCGGATCAGCGGGTCCGCATACCGGGACAGGGTGTCACGCACCCGCTGGGACCAAACATCATTTTCAAGCAGTGGAGGCATTCAGGTGTTGTAGCAGTTCGCGGTCCGGGAATCCCCACCACCCGAGCCGTGATGGGACCGGGGGCGGCAAAAAGCGGTGCGGGCCGGCTCGCGGACCTGTGGACGGTGCTGTGCATTCACCACGTCCGCAAGTCCGGCGGCGAACACGGCACCGCCAGCCGGGGGAGCGGGGCGATTGCCGGGTTCTTCGACGTGATGATGGAACTCGGCTACCCGACCGGCGACCCGGACAACCGCCGCCGCCGGTTGCTGGCCAAGGGCCGGATGGACGGCATCCCGGACGACACCCTGATCGAGATGGCGAAGGACGGCCAAAGCTACCACGTCGTCGATCAACGGACCGTGGCCAGCGACAGTGTCAAACGCCGCGAAGACAACGAGGACGATCGACGAACGAAGTTGCGAGAGTGTTTGTTAACCCTCCTGCCCGAAGGCGACGACCGTGTCGCACTGACGAGGGAAGAAATCTGGGACCAAGTCCCGGAGGAGATTCGCCGAAACGTGAAACGGTTCCAGATCGTGTTAGAAGATGGGTGCGGGGAACTGTGGGAGAAGCGGGATGGGTCGGGATCGGCTCCGTCTCGGTACTGGCGAAATGGTTCTGTTGACGAGAAAGGAACTGGTGTTTGTTGAGAATACTACCCCTCCGTGAGCATAGGTATGGACACATCTTTCCGACCTGGGTATCTGGGGGAGCATGGTTACTTCTATGGCAATCTGGATCAGCGCCACCAGAACCGGTTCGATCAACTCGTGAGAGAGCACGCGCACGCTGTCAATGCGGCGGTTTCC
>JANLRE010000519.1:0-1184 GCA_031368205.1 Fimbriiglobus sp.
CGTCACTTTATACCGGGCACCGAGTGCCCCGGTTAGCAGCGAACTCCCTTTGCCTTCGCCGCCAAAGTTCACCAGATCGCGGCCTTCGCCTTTGATGACGTTGGACGTGCCGTTCGTAGTCACCTGGAACCAGTTCAGTTCGGCCACCGGGTAGAACCGATGGTAGTTGCCGACATCGTAGGAGACGTGCGCGCTGCTGTAGAAGTAGTCGCTACGGGCGTTGTTAATCGAGAACGAGTAACCTGCTGCCAACAGGGTGTTGAAACTGCCCAGCCGTGTCTTCAGGAACGTTTGGCCGAACGTGGCGTATGGCACAATCGAGAGCTTGCCCGTGTTTTGATACACGCTACCCGAACCCAACGGTACGTGAAACTGCGAGCCGACTGCCAGGATCGTGCCGTATTCTTCGTCGCGGATCACCGTGACCTTCGGACCGAACCAGAGTTCCGTAAGCCCAACGTGGTCCCCGAGCGGCGAGGAACTCGACGAGTTCACCCCGGTCACGCCGATCTTGTTCAACGTGATCGAGAACCGATTCGTGATCGCAATCCGCCCCTGCAACGCCGCCGCCCAGATGTTGCCACCCTGGAAATTCGGCTGCGGGCTGGGGATCTTCTGGTAGATGAAGTTCGGTCGAATTTCTGTCAGCGATCGCGGGTCTTCAAACAAGAACGGGTTCGAGATCGGTGACACGAAGTTGTCGAATTCGTGGTCGCTACTGAACAGCCCGTTTTTATCCGTGTCGAACAACTTCCGAATGCGATCGCTCCAGGACCGATCATCCCCCGGTTTGTCGTAATTCTGCTCCCGCCGACTTTCCGCACCGCTGCGTGATGATGTGGGTTGTTTCCCGCGTCGCACATCGCTGAGGTAATCGAACAGTTCGTCACCGCGCAGCGATGGCCGTTCGTTTGCACGCTCCCCACGGCGCACATCATCCACCGTTTCGTTGGAGACCGGCTTGATGTCCGATTGCCACCGCAACTTGGCCGCTCGTGGCGGTAAGTCTGGTGTGTGCGAAACGGGTTCCGGCAAATCGTAAGAACCCGTCGAAGCCACGGGCGGCAGCAGGAGCGAAGCCGGGTTCAGGCGAGCCGCCGACTGAGCCTGAGCGACGGTCGGCAGCCCGAACCCCCCCCCCCCCCGCACAAACCGGCAGAACACAAACCCCCCCACCCAGCCAC
>JANLRE010000529.1:0-1651 GCA_031368205.1 Fimbriiglobus sp.
TCCCGCTGCCCAGAACTCGACACGAGACACCACCGATGACCAATTATCCGTTGAGCGAACAGAAACTCATCTACCGCGTCTTACATCAACATCTCACGGCACACCCCGAATTGATGGATTGCACGTTCCTGGACGACCTGCAATCCAACCTGCAAAAAGCGGCCCAAGCTGACGGCGTCGATATTGCCGACCACGGCGCGTGGGACACTTGGCTTGGTAACGAAGTCGTCGGGTGCGATGTGCGGATGGCAAAGCGGCACGTGATTGGGTGATCCGGAGCAGTTCAGTATGTGCGGTTCTATCCTCATCGCTGCGTATCTTGGGCCGGGCTGGTCCACCGACTTCTTCCCATTTGTCGTGGGTGCCGTTGTGGCACTTGTTGGCGTCGGCGCAGTGTGTGCAATTTTGCACTTCGCGGGTTGGAGTTTGAACCGGAAGAACAAACCGGAACGCATTTTGAAGTTTCAAAAGGTCTTGCTGCGGATCGCGCGAATGCGTGGCGATTGGGACCACACGCTTCGTGAAATCACCGAGGTCGTTGCGCGAACGATCAAAGTCGAACGGGTCGGGGTTTGGCTCCTCACCGAGAGTCGTGAAGAACTTTGTTGCGAAACGCTTTTCATCCGACAAAGTGCGAAGCATGAAACCAAAACGTGTCTGAAAACGCGGCAGTACCCGAAATATTTCGCTGCGTTGAATCAGTCACGGGGCTTTGCTTCACGGGATGTCGCCCAGGATGAACGCACTGCGGAGTTGTATAAGCCGTACTTTGAAAAACTGGGCATTCGGTCCACACTTGATTTGACCATCCGTGTCGAAGGCCGGCTCGTCGGGGTGCTGTGCCTGGAGCATGTGGGTTCGCGCCGCGATTGGCAAGACGATGAGGATGACTTTGCCACAGCCGTGGCCGACCAAATCGCGTTACTTCTGGTTGCAAACGACCGACGGGCAGCCGAAATCGCGCTCCGCGACAGTGAAGAAAAGTTCTCGCGGGCCTTCCGGTGTAGTCCCGACGCCATCATCATCACGCGAAGCCGTGATGAACAATACCTGGACGTGAACGATGGTTTTGTTGAAATCTCGGGCTACACACGCCAGGAAGTCTTGGGCCGCACGGTTACGGAACTTAATTGGGCGAAGCCGGGCGACCGCACCGGGTTGATGATGGCCTTCCAACAAGAGGGTCGGCTTCGGGATTACCCGGCCCACCTCCGACGCAAAGATGGTGAACTTCGGGATGTTCTCGTTTCAGCGGACCCCATTGTCATTGGCGGTGAAGCGTGTCAAGTGAAAGTGATCCGGGATGTCACGGACGCCAACCGTTCGGAAAAAGCCTTGCGGGAAAGCGAAGCGAAGTTTGCCAAAGCGTTCCGGGCCAGCCCCGACATCATTACCATTGCGCGCGTCAGCGATTCGACCTTTGTGGATGTCAACGATAGTTTTTGTCGTATCAGTGGGTATACCCGCGACCAAGTGATTGGTCGGCCCTCGGTGGGACTCGTCTATTCTGATGACCTGGAACGAGAGCGTATTCTCAAATTGATGGCGCACGAAGGGTCACTGCGGAACTACGAGACACGCGGCAAGCGGAGGGATGGAAGCGTCTTCGAGGTCGTTTGCTCGGCGGAATTTGTGGTCATCAACGACGAAC
>JANLRE010000581.1:0-5733 GCA_031368205.1 Fimbriiglobus sp.
GTCGCGGTCCACGGGTTGCGCTTCGCTCCACCCGTGGCTACAGTCCGGTGCCCCTTCAGGGCACTGAAACCAAAACAAGCCGTTATTTGATGTAGCACTCATCGACATCGGGGAACTCCGCCCGCTTTTGCTCGTCGCGCAGCCGGTAGGCTTCGTCGCAAATCTCTTGCAAGTCCTCGTGCGATTTATACTTTCCGAACATCCCGCTCAATCCCACGAAGTCCACGTCTACGAGTACGATTTTTTTAGTCTGTACATCGTCACGGATGCGGTTGCGGATGCCCGCGAGCGCCTCGTTCTCCGTGTCGGCTTCGACCCGCATCGACGGCATGGCCAGGACGGTTGCGACAAAGTGACCGTTCAATTGCTCGATCGAAACTGGAATCGGCATCATGCGTGTTCTCCCTTGGGTCGGGTTCATCATACCCGGTCAATCCACGTAGACGAACTCGTTCGTGTTCAGGATCATCAGCGCGAAGCGGGTGAGTGCGGTGGTCGGGGTGAGCTTGTATTTCGCTTGCAGTGCCTTGACGAAGGCGACATCTTTGGCGACCTCGTCGGCGGTGGGAACGCGGGTTGTCGTAAGGCGAATCGCGCGGGTCACTTGCTTTTCGAGGTCGTCCGGGGCTTCGTGTTGGAGGCGTTTGGCGAACAGCGCGGCTTGCTCGTTGACGAACTCGCCGTTGAGCATGCCGAGTGCCTGCGTGGGCACCGTCGTGGTGTACCGCACCGGGCAACTGGAGTCCGTGTCGGCTTGGTCGTGGGTGGCGAGGATTGGCACTTGGAGCGACCGCTTCACGTGAACGTAGACGCTACGCCGGTTGCCGGCATTGGGGTTAGCAGGGTCGTAGCCGCCGCCCTTGCTTTGCAGCCAGCCGTTGCCGGGGACCGATTGGCCGTCCAGCACCGCTTGCGAAATCTTCGGGTAGACACTCGGGCCGTACAAGTCGGTATCGAGTTTTTGGCTGGCCATCAGGATGGTGTCGCGCACTTCCTCCGCCGCGAGTCGGCGCATGTCGAACCGCCAGTGTAGGGTATTGGCCGGATCGACTCGCATCGCGGTCTCGTCGGCCTTCGCGGACAGTTGGTACGTGTTCGACAGCATGACGAGCTTGTGAAGCCGCCTCAGGGTCCAGCCGTTGCTGGCGAAATCGTCCGCGAGGAAGTCGAGCAATTCCGGGTGGGAGGGTTTCTCCCCGAACTTGCCGAAGTCGTTCGTCGTCGGCACGATCCCTTTGCCGAAGTGGTATTGCCACACGCGGTTGACCATGACACGGGCGGTGAGCGGATTCTGCTTGGAAGCCAGCCAGTTGGCCAGCGCCGTGCGGCGCTGGCTACTCTTGGCACCATTTTCCATCGCTGGAATCTTCGGATCAGGCACGCCGAACACTTCGGGGAAGCCGGGTTGTACTTCCTTGCCCTTCGAGCCGGGGTTGCCGCGAATCAAGACGTTCGTCGCCGGTGGTTGGGCATCACACTGGTTCACCGACAGTGCGAACTCTTGGGTCGGCGTCGGTTTCTTCTTCACGGCCGTGATCTGCTTGCGGAGCTTCTCGTACTCTTGCTTCGTGGCATCGTCGAGGAACTGCGGCACTTTCTTGACGACAAGTGGGCGGTCCATGCCTTCGGACGCGCGTTGGTCTTCTGCGGGCATCTTCTTGATCGCGGCATCTTCTATGGCGACCATTTGCGTCGTCAGCGCTTCGATCGTGTCCTGACGGTCTTTCAACTCGGTTTCATAGACTTTGCGTTTATCGGCCGGACTGATGTCGGTGTAGGTGGACGATTTCATGCCGGTATCGAAGCTGAACGGGCGGATTTCGCGGAAGAACGCGACCATGCGGTAGTAGTCGGTTTGCGGAAAGAAATCGCCTTTGTGGTCGTGGCACCGGCAACAGTTTAGCGTCATTGCCAGGAAGCCTTGGCCGACCACCGTGACGATGTCGTCGTAGCCGTCGAACAAGGCGAGGGGTTTGTCCGCCGGTTCGTCGTCCCAAAGGCCGAGGCGGTAGAAGCCGGTGGCAATGACGGCATCCTTGTTATCGCCCGGTAGTTCGTCGCCGGCAATTTGTTCGCGGATGAATTGGTCGTAAGGCTTGTCCGCGTTGAAGCTCTTGATGACGTAATCGCGGTAGCGCCACGCGAACGGTTTCATGGCGTCCCGTTCGTAGCCGTTGCTCTCGCCGTAGCGGACCACGTCGAGCCAATGGCGGCCCCATTTTTCGCCGTACTGCGGCGACGCGAGCAGCGTATCGAGCAGCTTTTCAAACGCATTCGCCGAACGGTCGTGGACGAACGCATCGACTTGTTCGGGCGTCGGCGGCAGGCCGATGAGGTCATAATAAGCCCGGCGAGCGAGGGCGACTTTGTCCGCAGCCGAGACGGGCTTCAGGTTCTTCGCTTCGAGCTTTTGCAGGATGAACGCATCAATCGGCGTCTTGACCCATGCACTGTTCTGCACGGCGGGAATCGTCGGCTTCAGAACAGGCTTATAAGCCCAGTAGTTTTTATCAGCGCCTTTGCCGGGCTGTTCTTGTGTGGCTGAATCGTCCTTGGTTGCGGTGTACGGCGCACCGGCCTTCACCCACTTCGTCAGCACCGCGATTTTGTCATCGGCCAACTTGCCCGTCGGTGGCATCTGGTTGGCTTCATCCTTGTAGTGGATCGCTTTCAACAGCAGCGATTCCGCCGGGTTCTTCTCCTCAATGGCCGGCCCGGTATCGCCGCCCTTGAACAGCGCCGTTCGGCTGGTGAGAATCAGCCCGCCTTTGATCTTCTTCGGATCATCGCCGTGGCACTTCAAGCAGTTCGCCTTCAACAGCGGCAGAACTTCTTTTTCATACAGCGTGATTTGCGCCGCCGTGAACGGGGGAGTGGGGTCCGCACCCGAACTGGATGCCAGGACCGTCGAAGCAACAAGGCAAGCAAGCAAACAGCGCATCAGAGAAGCTCCCGCGAGCTGGTGGCGTGAAAGAGGTTTTCGCTGAACCCATTGTAAGCATACCACGGCCAGAAACACCACGGGGCTTTCTAAAGTTCATTGCGAAAGTCATCCCGCACCGTCACCCATCACTTCTTCGGCGCCTCCTTCGGTGTTTCGACAACAGGCGGTAGCCGCATGAATTCCGTGAGTGTCATGGCCCCTTGTGGTGCTAAAGTCGCTTTGGCAAACAGTAAGCCGTAATCGCGGACGTAGATTTCGTACTTACCACTAAACAGATCTGGCAAATTTTCTGTGGGTCGGGAATTGAACTCGTCTAAAGTGAGTTGCAACCACGCAAATACGGTTTGCTCACTTTTCGGCAGATTGACACGCGGTGGGGTCTTCATCTGTTTCGCGGACGCCCATTCAGGGTAGCGGACCAGAAACGCATCTAACCCGGACTTGGGTAGGAAGATTGCCATCAGTTCATCAAGGGGCAGTGGCTTCGGGAGATCGAGTGCAACTTTGCGTTCAAGCACCTCACGGAGCTTGGCAGACTGCGTCGTGGGTTTGGATTGCCATTGCGAGTTAGACAATGCCTCACGTTGTAGAGCCAAATTGCCTCGAGGGGCAAATCGATCACTAATATCAAGTTGGGTTGACAGTTCAGAAACCGATGTCCCCTCAAATACTTTCAGTTCCGCTTCCGCGATGACGACTGCGGTTTTGACTTGAGCGAGTAACTGTTCCTCAACGCCAATTTCTGTACCCGCTAATCCTGTACTACGCAACTTTTCTAGAATTTTCACTCGTTGAGAAACGGACCTCAATTGTTCCTTCGCCTCTTCCAACTTCCCCTTGGCAATGTTGTACTTTTGAATGGTAAGTATTCGTGCTTTGTCAAGTTCCGCCTTCGCCACTTGCAACTTCGCTTCGGCGAGCTTCACATCCGGGTGGTTGGCAACAATGTTGGCGATCGACGGCTCCAGTTTCTGTTCCGTCATGACAAGACTAAGGACTGCCTCCGTCTGCTGTGCATCCACTGATTTCTCGACCGGCTTCGGTTTGTCCTGGGCGGTGGCGAACGCCGCCAACATGCCGGTCAGGAACAGTCCGTTAAGAACCTTCGCGTAACGCATTTCTCATCTCCTGTTTTTGGGCGATCTTCATGGACATCAACAACCACTCGTCCTCCACGGCCACGGCATGCCCTTCGGGGCCTGCCGTGTTCAGGTGAAGGCGATAACACCGGGCCGCTTGGCCGTAGTCGGCGTCCTTCAGATACCGATCCCCGGCCCGGCGATAGAACAGCGCCGATTCTTTACGGTCCGTCGCCATCTCCGCGTTCAACTCGAGTTGTTGGGCCGATTCCGTCACCACGGGTGTCGGAACGCTTTCTTCCTGAACTGGCAGAACCAGGACCGGCACCGGAACGACCAAAGTTTCGAGTGGCGATTGCACCACGATGGTTTCCGTCGGCTTCACAAACCAACCGAGTAGCGTGCCCACACTGAACACTGCTGCAATGCCAACCACTCTCCGGACGATTCGCCAGCGCTGGGCAGCCCGCAATTGCCGAATCGTGTTGCGAAGAATTGTGGCCTTCAACAATTCCTGGTTCGACGAAGCAGGCTTGAGGCTGAGCAGTTCGGCGAGATCGTCATCCGGTTCGGTCATGGTGAATCCTCCGGGATTCGTTCGTAAGCTTCCCGAAAGGCTTGCCGGGCGCGGGTGAGCAGCGATTCAATCGCCTTTTCACTCTCACCCCAATCCTGTGCAATCTCACGCACCGAGCGTTGATCGAGGTACTTCGCCCGCAACACCTTCTCCGTGCGGTCCGGCAGTTGCCCCAGTGCCGTGGCCACACGATCGGCATGGTCTGGCGCGTGGGATTCGGCAGCGACCGGATCTGTTTCCAGAGCCTGGAACTTCGCCCGATGCCGATTGCGGCTTCGCAACTGGTTCCGCACGACGTTCACCGCAATGCCGCCCACCCACGTTTCAAAGTTCGACCGCGTCGGGTCAAAGCTCGACAACCGCCGACTGGCTGTCATCCAGGTTTCTTGCAGCACGTCATCCGCCAAGTCGTCCGCACCGCCACAACGCCAACGAACGTAATTCGCAACGGGTTCAAATACTTCGGTTACCCAGTCACTCCACGCCCCGACATCCCCCGCCAGGATCGCATCCCGCCGGCCGCGTTCCGCCCACATTCGGGTATCCACGGCCATCGGTTCTCCTGGGCGTCACAAGGTATTGTCCGCTTGGGGTCGAAATCCTTCTATGAAAAAGTGGATAGTGGATGGTGGTAAGGGTAAATCCAGAAAGCCCAGGCATCATGATGCCTGGGCTTTGGCTCCCACTTTCTCCTACCCACTAACCACACACCACTGTGATTACTAAATTGGACTTGTGAAGTATCTCCGGGCGTGAAAAACTGCGAGGCGGAACACAGGTCATGGCATCGGACGTTCCCGAAATACGCCCGAAAATGCGATCGATCCTGTTCGTTTGCACCGGCAACACTTGTCGAAGCCCGCTCGCGGAAGCGATTTGCAAACGGTTGCTCGCCGAGAAACTCGGGTGCGACCCGCAGGATTTACTGCAACACGGTTTCTTGGTGAATTCCGCCGGCGTTGCGGCGACCCCCGGTGACGCGGCCAGTGAACCGTCGGTTGAAATGGCGAAGGAATACGGCATTGATTTAGCTGCGCATTGCAGTCGCATGGTGAACCCGGAGTTGCTGGAGAAGGCGACCGACATCATTGCGATGACCCGAAGTCATGCGGTGGTGTTGATGATGCGATACA
>JANLRE010000646.1:0-1417 GCA_031368205.1 Fimbriiglobus sp.
CGAACAGCCCGATCACCACGAGCACGGACGCCAAGCCGACGCTAAACGCGGTAATCAGTAAAAGCCCGTACAGCAACCGATGAACGGCGATCGCCGAGAGTAGCACGACGAGTGCGGACGGGCAGGGAATCAGCCCGCCGGAAACACCGAGTGCGAGGACCGCGCGAACCGTAATCGGCCCTTCGGGGAGGTCGTGATTGTGGTGTGCCGGTGACACGTTCGCTGACGGTGCGGGACGGCGTTTTGGGCCGAGAATTAAGCGCCGGACTCGGAAGTACAGGAGCCAAATGCCGACACAAAAGATGATGACCCCGGACGCGACGCCGACCCAGGGGTAGAGGGTTTCCGGCACCACGAATTGGTTCAAACTCAAGACCGTGAACCCGAGCAGAAACACGCCGAGGGTGTGCGTGACCGTGACGACGACCCCGAGCGCCACGGCGTGCTTCGCCGTGCCCCGTGATCCGGCGAGGTACGCGGCAACCATTGTTTTGCCGTGCCCTGGCGCGAGTGCGTGAAGCGACCCGAAGACGAAGGCAATCACCAGCCCAAGCGCCATCGCGGTGACGCCAACGTCCTTGTTAAGGATCACATCGGTGAACGCATCACGCGGGGACTTTGACGCGGACGGCTCTTGTGACGAGTCCTGTTCAACCCGCCCGCGCGACTGCGTGTCCAAACTCGCGGTGAAGCTCGCCCGGACATCCTGGGGGGGAATCTGGTCGGCAGGGTAGTTCGACAAGGCGCGGCTTCGGTCCTGGGTTCCCACGGTGGACGCCAGGAGGGCAACCCCGTCGGAATTGAGGACGATGATTTCTTTCCAACCGGCCCGCGACGGGTAATTGTCGTCGAGGTATTGGAACCGACTGGGGGCGTTGGACAGGTCCGGTAACGACGCGACAAACTCGTACTCCAGCCGCACGGTTTCCAGTCCGCCGGCGCCGGGTTCCATTCGCAACTTGGACGTTAACAGCCGAAAGGGAAGTGCGATTCCATCGTGTTTGAGGGAGATTGCGACTCGCAGTTCTTCGCCCTTCTTCGCCAAGTAGTCGTTCTGCTCCGCTGCCGAAATCGTGCCATCTTTGTCGGCGTCCATCCGGTTCTTTTCGCCGAACGCCGGGATCTCCGCGAAGTCAAGGACGTACTGAAGTCGAACGTCTCCCGGTTCGATCCGGAGTCGGGAGTAATGGCAGATGGCAAAGTTGCCCATCGGGTGGGCGCTGGCACGATCGTCGGCAAGAATGGCGGTTGCGACGACCAGTAGCCAAACGGACACAAGACGACGACCAGGGCAGAGGGCCATTACCGCGCTCCCACTTTGACTGCGGCGTTGTCGCTCAACTTGGCGAGCGTGTCCGTTGCGGTTTTCACGAACGTGGGGTGAAAGTACGGGTTCGTGTTCACGGCTTGAAAGAGG
>JANLRE010000704.1:0-4826 GCA_031368205.1 Fimbriiglobus sp.
ACAGTGTATTGTCGCACCCGATCAGGAGTGACGCCGTCCAGTTCCAGGGGAATAACCGGAGCCTGTTTTAACGTGAGGTGGAGCATCGCAGCCTACCCGATTCCGGAAAGGAGTTTGTGGAGGTGCAAATGATACGGCCCGAGTTTGCCGCCATAATTTCCCGCCGAAATTCGCACAATGCCCGGCCCGCACGCCGCACGAATGCCCCGGCGCATCGCTTCTTCGACGGCGTGCTGATCGACGCCATCAATCACGAGTTCATACACCGCGTTGACGGAATCGGGAAGCACACTGGTGACGGCACCGCGAAGGGTGGGGCAGTAAGCACCGTTGGTACTCGCCGTCAGTTTCTTGTATTTGCTGCCGATCTTGCTGCCGGATCGCACGATTCCGCCCGGAAACGGCAGGATCACACCGGGGACGCTTCGACACGCTTCGACGGCTGCTTCAGCGGCGGCCAACGCGACGCTTTGGGTTGTCCCCAGGATCAAGAAGTTTCCCCCCGCAACCCCCTTCGTCGTGCCGAAAACATCTTCGCAAACAAACTCGCCGTCCATCGTCGGGATGCGCCAAAACCGTCGCTCGCCGTGTAGCTTGCTGATCTGCCAACCGTCACCAAAAAACCGCAAGTTCCCGCCGATGCGGATCGTCTTGTCCGTCACCGGCATTCCGTTGAAGCAGGCACTGGTGGCACACGTCAGCACACACTGCCCGACGCGGTTCACCAACGCTTTTTGCAACGCATCTCGACTAAACGCAAAGAACAGCAGGCTAACCCCAGGCCGGCCGTCCGGCGTTTCCGATGGCAACAAGCGGCGTTCGATTCCGGCTTCCGCATCGCAGCCAATCACCGACGCCGCGTACCCCGTCACGGCTTGTGCGGCGTGTTCGACCCACGTTGCGGATTCGGCGGTCACGACGAGCCGTGCGGCGGTCATCGGGAAGGCTTCCGCGAACGTGTCTTCGATTTCGGTGCCGGAGATTGTCAGCATGGGGTCATTGTCAACGGGACGCGGTTAACTGCAAGCCCTTCGGAACGATGAACCACTCGGCGACTTCAAACAGCCCTTGAGCCAACAGTGCTAACCCCGCAGCGGGGATGGCACCTAACAGAATCAGTTCTTTGTCTTGCAAACGAAGCCCTTGCTGGATCGGCACGCCCAACCCGCCCGCATCAATCAGCGCGCCGAGCGTGGCAGTACCGATGTTGATAATCGCCGCCGTTTTGATTCCGGCAATGATCGACCGCGACGCCATCGGAAGTTCCACCAAACGCAATTTCGCCCACGGCTTCAGGCCGATGCCTTCGGCGGCCTCGTGGAGTGACAACGGGATGTCACGAAGTCCCGTGGCCGTGTTCCGGATGATCGGTAGCAAGCTGTAGAAGAACAACGCGATGATCGCCGGCCGCGCGCCGAGTCCGCCGATGACCGGAATGGCGACCATGAATACGAGCAACGCGAGCGACGGAATCGTTTGCACCAGCCCCGCGATGCCGATGATGAGTTGCCCCCAGCGCGGTTGCCGACTGGCGAAGACGCCGAGCGGGATCGCTACGACGATGGCGGCGGTCAGCGAAATCGCCACCAGGATCAGATGCTCCATCGTGTGGCGCAGAATCTGTTGAGTACGGGTTTCGATGACCGCGTCCGTGGCAATGCCGAGCGTTTGTTGCACCGCGTCGCGGGCAATAGCGGCTTCCGGCTCGCCCGCTTGCGTGCGCATGTTTAGCTTCCGAATCGCGGTTTCGTCCAGCTTGCCTGCTAACTTCTCCAGTGTGGCCAGGGCGTCCGGGTGCTGCTTCGCCCAATCGAGGCGGTAGAGAAACACCGCTGCGTAACTCGGAAAGAACTTGCGGTCGTCTTGAAGGATACGCAGTTGGAAGCGTTCAATCTCCGCATCGGTCGTGTAAACGTCGGTCACGTCAATTTGCCCCGCGACAAGGGCTTGGTAGGCAATCGCGTGTTCCAATGCACGCGGCGCACCGAAGGGTAAGGCGTAGTGCGATTTCAGCGCGGGCCAGCCGTCTTTGCGCCGGGTGAACTCCGTACTCATGCCGAGTTTCAGATCGGGGTGCTTCAACAAATCCGAGATGCGTTGCAACTTCAATTTGTCGGCCATGTCAACTCGCACGCCGAGCGCGTAATTGTTTTCATACCCCAGTGGCCGCGTGATCCCGACCCCTTGTTCGAGAAGTTTGGCACGAAGTTTAGCAAGATCGACCAGTGTCGGGTCGTTGAAAATCTGAAACGCCAACGTGCCGGTGAACTCGGGGTAGACTTCGATTTGCCCCGCTTTCAACGCTTCCCACAGCACCGGCGTGCCGCCCAACTCGCGTCGGTGTTGCACCACGGTTCCACTGGACCGCACCAACACCGTGGCCATCTCGCCAAGCAGCACGGATTCGTTATCGACCTTGGAACCGATGCGGGTTTCAGTCGGCGTGTTGCATCCACACACGGCGAACAGCAGCGCGGTTATTGTCAGAAATTGTCGTGTCATACGGTCTCCCGTTGAGCCTGGATGAACCGGGTGACGAACTCGTTGGCGGGCCGGGTGGTCAGTTCGGTCATGGCGCCGCGTTGCACGATTTCGCCGTCCCGCATCAGCACGATTTGGTCGCCGAGTGACGCCGCTTCCCGGAGGTCGTGCGTGACCAGCACGACGGTTTTATTCAGGTTCTGGAAGATCGCTTTCAGGTCGGTTTGCAACTCCGCGCGAACCAGTGGATCGAGCGCCCCCATCGGTTCATCCAGTAACAATGCGGGTGGGTCGAGCATCAACGCCCGCATCATGCCGACACGCTGGCGCTGGCCGCCGGAAAGTTGCA
The DNA here is from genome assembly GCA_031368205.1 of Fimbriiglobus sp. Taxonomy (GTDB): domain Bacteria; phylum Planctomycetota; class Planctomycetia; order Gemmatales; family Gemmataceae; genus Fimbriiglobus. Next base: position 2,831 of record JANLRE010000704.1, read on the forward strand.
CCGGGAAGCGGTCCAGGCTGTCTTGCGGCAGGCGGACCAACTCAGCCAGTTCGCGGACTCGGGTCGTAATGTTCGATTGGGTTCGACCGATTTGCTTCGCCACAAGGGTCACGTTTTGCCGTGCGCTCAGGTGCGGGAACAGCCCGCCGTCTTGCACGACGTAGCCGGTTCGCAGCCGAATCGCGTGAACGGTTTCCCGTGACAGCCGCGTGTCATCGAAGCGGATTTCGCCACGATCCGGCCACAACAGACCCAACAGCAACCGCAACACCGTCGATTTCCCGCACCCACTGGGGCCGAGGAGTACCGTTGTCTTTCCCGTCGGGATCGTGAGCGTAGTCGGACGCAGGGCAACCATTTGCCCGTAGGTTTTTGACACGTTATCGAGTTCGATCACGCGGGGATCTCGTCAGGAGCCGGGGAGTTTTTGGATACCGCCGGAACTGCGGTTGATGAAGTCATAGACGGTGAACCCTTGCAGACGGTACTGGCCGTCCGCATCTTTCTTAAACGTCGCCTCAATATAAAGCGGAATCCGTTCAACTGCGGAAGGCGTAAAGATCAGTGCATCGAATCCGATCTGGAGTTGTCCATCGGGGAGTTCTACAAAGTTGTTGCGATCGAAGTTCTTAAAAGCAACTGTGGCCGTGTGCTGTTGGGCACGCAGGACCACCAGGTCGCGGAAGCTTTTCTTGTCGTACTTGTCGTACTGAAACTTGTCCGAAATCTGCGCGAATAACCCGTCCCAGTTGCGGTCATTAACGGCTTGACCCATCGTCTGGACCCGGCGGACGGCCTCTTCTCGTGGGCTTTCGTAGAAGCGATCGCACAGGAATAGTAGAAGCAGTAACAGTGCCGCGACGCTGGCACGGATCAGGCTGCCCCGGTCCTGCTTCCGCACAAGCAACCCGCCGGTCACGAACACCCCGAGGATCAGGGCGACGTACAACGTGAACGACGGATCGCTGAGGAACGTCGGCATCGGATTCTCCGCATCCATCGACAACAAGTTGATCTGCGAATCACAGGTTTAATCTCTACTCGACGCCGCACGCGGGCACGAAGACAGGGACGATTCCTGTTTCCCCCCGTTTGCGGGGGGATTAAGGGGGGTCTGACCTGTCACCCGTTTCGGCAACCGTCCTGTGTCGGGTGGCAGTCTGAACCCCACCCCGGCCCTCCCCGCACGCGGGGAGGGAGCCAGAGTTTTATGACCTTACTTCCGCAGTTCCGCCCCGTAGATTGCCGCATCGCCGAGTTGCTCTTCGATGCGTAACAACTGGTTGTACTTGGCGATTCGGTCCGTGCGACTGGCGGAGCCGGTCTTGATCTGGCCGCAGTTGGTCGCCACCGCGAGGTCGGCGATGGTCGTGTCTTCAGTCTCGCCGCTGCGGTGCGACAGGATCGCGGTGAACTTGTTGCGCATCGCGGTTTGGACGGCGTCGAGCGTTTCGGTCAACGTGCCGATTTGGTTCACTTTGACAAGGATGCTGTTGCCGCACTTCTCGTTGATTCCGCGTTTCAGCCGTTCGGTATTCGTCACGTACAAGTCGTCACCGACGAGTTGAATCTTGTCTCCGAGCTTAGCGGTCAGCTTCTTCCACCCGGCCCAGTCGTCTTCCGAAAGCCCGTCTTCGATCGAGCAAATCGGGTACTTCGCGCACAACCCCGCCCACATGTCGATCATCTCGTCGGACGAAATAATGCGGTCGGGCGCGCTCTTAAAGAAGCAGTAACCCTCTTTACCCTTGTGCTTCGCTTCTTCAAACAGTTCCGTACACGCCGCGTCGAGGGCGAACATCACATCGACGCCGACTTTGTACCCGGCCTTCTCAATCGAAGTCGAAATGATGGCCAAGGCCGCGTCCGCACCGTCAATGTTTGGGGCGAAGCCGCCTTCATCACCGACTGACGTGCTTAGCCCTTTGTCGTGCAACACTTTTTTCAAGCTGTGGAAGACTTCCGCGCCCATCCGCAAGCCTTCGCGGAAACTCTT
>JANLRE010000729.1:0-1123 GCA_031368205.1 Fimbriiglobus sp.
CAAACCGGGCAGGGGGTTGATCTCCAGGAAGTACGGCACGCCGTCGCGGACGCGGAAGTCGATCCGGGCCACGTCGCGGCAACCCAGCACGTCGAAGACCGTCAGCGCGGCCGCTTCGATCTCGCGGGTGAGGTCGCGCGGCAACTTCGCCGGGCACTCGTAGTCGATCAGCTTTACGAACTCGCGTTTCACTTCCAGCGAATACACGAAGTGTTCGACCGGCGTCTTCAAACTGATTCGCATGACGCCGAAGATTTGCGGCGGGTCGTTGCCGATGATCCCGACCGTGACTTCCTCACCGCTGATGAATTCTTCGACCAGAACCGCTTGCCCGTAGTTGTCCCAAAGATGCGCCACAGTCGGGCCGAAGTCTTCGGGCGTCTCAATTAAACAGCGGTTGCGAATGCCTTTGCTCGACCCCTCGAAAACCGGCTTGGCGATGATCGGCAACCGCAACCCGGACTCGGCCAGCATCGGCGGGAACTCGTGGAAGTCGCCGTCGTACTTCGTGCGGGGCGGCGCCAAGCTCATCCCCAACGGCACCACCACGCCCGCTTCGGTCACGAGGTGCCGCGTCATGTCTTTCTCCAACGCCACGCTCATCGCCAACGGATCGGAGCCGGTGTACGGGATGCCCAGCATCTCACAGACGGCTGGTACTCTTGCCTCTCGGGAACGACTGGTGCCGACCCCTTCGGCAAAGTTGAACACGAAGTCAGGCGGGTCGCGCAACAGTGCTTCCAACAACGGCTTGCCGTCGCCCATTTCAACGACTTCGTGCCCCAAGCCACGCAATACATCGCCGATCGCGCGAATGGTCACCGGCGAATCAAACTCCTCGTGCAGGTCGTCGGGCGTGCCAAGCGGCAGCGGTTCGTCGGGCTTCAAGTCGAAGGCGATGCCGATCTTCATGGTGCGATCTCGAATCCGACGGAAGACTGAGAAAGAAGATATTCACCACAGAGGAAATTCTTGTGGTTTCAACTGTAGCGTCTGGTCGATTTTTGGGCCTGCAATTTCTCTTGGTTTTCGGCCCTGAAGGGGACGTTCTGTCAGCCCAGGGCCATGCCCTGGGGACCGAGCAACGACCGCGCCCGCGAACCGTCCCGTCGAGCGCTCCCAG
>JANLRE010000747.1:0-2901 GCA_031368205.1 Fimbriiglobus sp.
CGTTCCCAGGGCATGGCCCTGGGCTGACAGAACGTCCCTTTCAGGGCCGAACCCGCGTCTTCAACCTGATACGGATTTAGCATGAACGTCTTCGCGGTGGAATCGGCTAAGTGTCGCGTGGCACATCTACGGTGGGCGACGTTGTCTGTCGCGGAGCGATTGCGACCTGTGCGCGAGTTTCGCGCGTTGTTGGTGGAACAGCGTGACGCACTCACGGCGGCGGTGCAAGCGGACGTTCAGCGGGTGCCGGACGAAGTGACCGCGACCGACCTTCTTCCCACGGCGGCGGGGTGCAAGTTTTTGCTGACGGACGCGGAGCGGATTTTGCGGTCGCGGCGGGCCGGTCGGCGGCCACTTTGGTTGATGGGTTGCCACGATACGGTTCACCACCGACCGCACGGCGTCGTCGGCATCATTGGCACGTGGAACTACCCGATTTACTTGAACGTCATCCCGATCTTACACGCCCTGACCGCCGGCAACGGAGTGTTGTGGAAGCCGAGCGAACTCACCCCCCGCACTGCCACATTGCTGCACGATTTGTTGTTACGATCCGGCTTCCCGCCGGACCTCATCACGCTACTCCCCGCCACCCGCGAAGCCGGTCCGCAACTCGTGGAATCGGACATCGACTTCCTGCATTTCACTGGTTCGGACACCGTTGGGCGCAAGCTTGCGGCCCGATTGGGTGAACGCTTAATCCCGTCCGTGTTGGAACTGTCCGGCTGCGATGCCTTGGTGGTGCTGGCCGATGCGAACGTGCCCCTCGCCGCGAAGTCCGCTTGGTACGGCATCATGCTGAACCACGGCCAAACCTGCTTGGCGGTGCGGCGGGTGTTCGTGCAGCGTTCGGTGATGGAGGGGTTTGTCGGCGAGTTGCGTCCCTTGGCGGCCAGTGCCAAGCCGTTGTCACTGCGGTTGCCGAGTCAGCTTCAGCAAGCGTCTCGTATGATTGAGGAGGCACGAACCAAGGGGTGCGAGATTCTTCAAGGAAGCGAACCGACCACAACCACGATGTCGCCCACCGTGATCATCAACGCCACGCCGGATTTAGCCATTTGTCGGGAAGCGTCCTTCGCCCCGGTCTTCGCGGTGATCCCGTTTGATACGACCGAACAGTTGGTCGAAATGAACGCCCGTTGCCCGTTCGCGTTGGGGGCGTCGGTCTTCACAACTCACCTGCAAAGTGGCCATGAATTGGCCGCCAAACTCCGCACCGGGTCGGTTTCGATCAACGATGTCATCGTCCCGACGGCGCACCCGGCGACGCCGTTCGGCGGGCGGGGTGCGAGTGGTTGGGGGGTGACGCAAGGGGAAGAAGGGCTACTGCAAATGACGCTACCGCAAGTCGTCACCGAACGCCGTGGCACCTTTCGACCGCACCTCGACGCCATGCAAAAGCCGTCCCCCGCGAGTGCGGAGATCGTGACCGGGATGCTATGCCTGACCCACGGCCGGCGGTGGCGTGACCGCTTGCGTGGGCTATGGCAAATGATCAGCGGAATGCGGAAGAGTCGGTGACGGTTACTTCTGGAACGACGCCGGTTTGTCGGTGAACTGGCGGATGGTTTTGGCGTTGAAGAGGAACGTTTCGCCGGGGGTGGCGGACGACGTTGCGTTGTAGAGTCCGGTTTCGAGTTTGTTGCCGATGACGAGGGTTACGGGTTCGGCGTCGGCTTGCAGGGTGAGTTCAATGCCGTCCGGGTTCGTATCCACGATCGTCCCGTGTTCCACCCGCCCGAGGCCGATGAAAGCTTCCGCTTTCGGGGTACACGCTGCCGCAACAAGGGCTTCGATTTTGGCTTGGTCGGGGATGCAATTCGGCGTCGGCGTGGTCCACGTCCCGTCCTTTTTCTCCAGCAGGTAGGCGACGGGTTCCGTCGCGCCCATGAACCCCTTCCACCCACGAATTTTCATCACCTTCACCTTCGCGGGATCGAGCCGGTAGACGATGCTGTCCCGTAAGTTTTCGGTGGCTAACTTGTCGAACGCGAGTCGGCTCACCTGCACCACGTAAGCGCGACCGGCTTGTTGAAGCAGTACGCCCTTTTTGTCGTCGGTGTCGTTGCCGAACAGATAGGTCCGCAGTTTGTCGGCGTCGTCTTTCAACCCGATCGCCACTTGCATTCGGGGGGCGGCGGGGTCGAGGTTCAACTTCTTCAGGTCGTCCGGCGTCGGTTGTTCGGCCAACACCCGATCCGGGAACAGGCTGGACAGCACGCCGATCAGGTTCGAGACTTTCTCGACATCCGCCGTGCGGCCCTTCATCGCGTCCGGCTTGGCGTAAGTCCAGAACCCGGTCGCGTCGTTCTTTTCCAGGTCGATCGTCTCGGCACCCCGGTTGAACGTCAGGCGGTTAGCGGCCGCCGGGCTGAACGACTTCAGCTTCGGGTCGATCCACTCCAGCCGTGATTTCGTGGCCAGTTGCAGCAGGCTATCCGGCACCTTCAAATCCGCCGTTTTGCCGTCCACGGTTTTGCGAACGAAGACGATGTCGGCGTCCTTCTTGCCGAGAACCAACTCACTTGGCGTTCCCTTGATCGTGGGTTGGGGGGAGTTGACCCGGCTCGACTTTGGCCTCCGGCTTCGGTTCGATGCCCTTGGACCAAACGCGGATCGTCGCCTTTTTCTCGGCGTCCGCGAACGCGGTATCGTCGGGCGCCGTCAGAACGTCCCGCGCCGCGCGGGGTTTGGTGATGTTGGTGAGCAGCAATTCGACATCGGCATTTTTAGCCTGCACCGGCCCGCTGGCGCCGCCGTACACGATCCATTGCGGGACGGGTTCGCCGGTCATCGGCATCTTGCGGAGTTTGACTGTGTTAGCGCCGACTGTGATGTCGATGGCGTCGATACTGACACGCTGTGTCGTGGGGAGTAAATCCCTGTTGCGTAGTTCACCGG
>JANLRE010000758.1:0-6749 GCA_031368205.1 Fimbriiglobus sp.
TAAGAGACCATACGGCAAAGGATCGTGTTCTAGAGTGTTGTATCCCAACACGTTAGGAGCAACTCATGTCGGCATCGAAACTTCAGCGGCGGGCATATCGCAGTGATCTCACATTGGCGCAATGGAACATCTTGTCGCCGATGCTCCCACCGAACACGGGTCGTGGACGACACAATATCCACGACCTCAAGGATATTGTGGATGCGATCTTATATATCAATGTGAACGGCTGCAAGTGGGTTGATCTACCGCACGATTTTCCACCTTACACGTCGGTCTCGCATCACTATTGTAAGTGGTCCAAGAACGGCACCTGGCGGCGGATCAATGACACGCTCCGCGAGGCGGTCCGAGAACAAGCCGGACGCGATCCGCACCCGTCGCTGGGGGCGCTCGACAGCCAGACGACGAAGGCGGCGGCGACCGGCGGGGAGCGGGGCTACGACGGCGGGAAACGCACAAATGGCCGGAAAAAACACATCTTGGTCGATACCCTCGGGTTGCTCATCGTCGTCGTCGTGACGGCCGCCAGCGTGTCCGATGCGGCGGGGGCCGTCGGCCTCCTGAAGCGAATCTCCCGGTTCGATCAACCCCGTCTCCAGACCATTACAGCGGACCGCGCGTATCACCGTGAGATGCTATATGAATATATTGCACGGCAGTGGTATGAGATCCAGATATCATCCCGCCCGGCGGGTGCAACGGGATTCGTTCCGCTGCGGCATCGGTGGGTCGTGGAGCGGACGTTTGGGTGGCTGATGCAACACCGACGTAACGTGAAGGATTATGAGCAGACCTATGAATCGAGTGAGTCGCAAGTGTATATATCGAGTGTCAGGTTAATGTTGAGACGGCTGACAAATATGAGTATGACCCCCGGTTCAGGCGGTGCCTCAAACGCTCAAAATCCTAGGCTCGCCGCATGATTCTTTACCGTATGGTCTCTCACGGTCAGAACGTCAATCGAAGCGAAGCGAATCATTCTGCTGGTCGCCGCCGTAAAGTTCCCCGAGCAAGCAGATGTTTTTTTAGCGCTCGCCCGCAAGCTCGATTTTGAAGGCGACCCCACCGCCCTCTGCATCAAAATGGTAACGATGAAGAAGAAGTGACACACAGTAGACGACGACAGTGGCATGAATTGGGAGCAGCTAAATTCGGTGGTCATGAGAAACCCGTTTCACCACAGAGAGCCACAGAGAAAGCCAAAACAATTTCTGTTGTTTCCTCTGTGGCTCTCTGTGCCCTCTGTGGTGAATCGTCTTTTGAGACACCACAGCTATTAGCTGCACCATATAACTATCCGTCGTCCGTGAAGTGGCCCCCCTCCGGGTACTATCAATTCCATAATATGTCTCGTGCCGTTGTTCCGGACGGCATTGGCCTGGACGTGCGTCACCTCGGGTTTGTTGCACATGACTGTGTTGCCTTGTTTTGGCTCACTACCGCTGGTTGCGTCGTTCGCGTTGCCGCTGATTGCGCTGGGGGCGGCGGCAGGGGCGGTGGCACTGCCGGTGTTGATTCACCTACTGAGTCGGCAACGGTTTCAAATCGTCGAATGGGCGGCGATGCGGTTCTTGCTGGCCGCCCAAAAGCGACACCGTCGGCGGATTGATCGCTGGTTACTTTTGTTGATGCGAATGCTGGCACTGCTGCTGCCGTTGGCTGGCCTGTGTGCGGCAACGCCGTGGGCCGAAGACATCTGGCAAGCCATCCGTCCGGGGCCACCGGAAACAGTCATCAACGCACCGCGAACGCACCGGATTTTCGTCCTCGATGCGTCGCTGAGTATGACGACCCGCGTGGAGAACCGCTCCCGGTTTGACGTTGCCGTTTCGCAAGTCGAACAAGCGATTCAATCCGCCAACGCGGGCGACGGCTTCACGCTCATCTTGCTCGCCGGACCCGCTCAAGCAATCGTGCCGGGGCCATCAGCGGACGCGGAGAAAGTGCTGGCGGAATTGCGAAGTTTGAAGGTGACGCACGGCACCGCCGACTTCGCTAGTGGCTTGGCAATGGTTGCGGACGTGGTCAGCCGTTCGCCCCGTTCGTTTCCACGCCGACAGGTGATGTTCTTCACCGACCTGCAACGCAGTGCCTGGGCAGGACTGCTGCCCAAACCCGACGGCACCGCACCCGAGATTTGGCAGCGGGTGCTGCCAAGGGCGGATGTCGCCATCGTCGATGCCGCGACGGGCGACATCGACAACATGGCCATCACCGATATGTCCCTGAGCGATCCGTTGCCGCTGGTGGATGCGCCGACGGCGCTGACCGTCTCCGTGCAAAACTTCGGCCGCACAGACAAGAAACAGGTGCGGGTGGAGTTGCATCTGGGGCGCCCCTCGGCGAGCGGTCCGGACGCGACGCTGTTGCCGATCGAACAGCGAATGATCGAAGCGATCCCGGCGGGACAACGGATTTCTGTGACCTTCGCACTAGAAGGGGCTGCGCGGTTCCGCGAATCCGGGTTGCACTTGCTTCAAGCCAAGCTCGTGGAAGCCGACGGATTGCCCGCAGACGACGTTCGCACCCTGGCCGTCGAAGTGCGGGAAAGTTTGCCGGTGGTGTTGGTGAACGGCAAGCCGTCCGCCGACCCGTTTCGCCGGGCCAGTGAGTATTTGCAAGAAGCCCTCGACCCCGCCGGACGCCGATTGCCCGGCAACCCAGCCCGCCCAAAGACGTTGAGTTTGACGGAGTTTTCCGACCCGACGTTAGGCGACCTCACCGGCATTGATTGCGTGTTTTTGTGCGACGTTCCCACCCTGGGCACCGCACAAGTTGCCCGCTTAAAAGCCCACCTCAAACGGGGCGGTGGCATCGTGATCGGCCTCGGGCCGAATGCCTTGGCGAATCTCGATTTCTACAACAAGGTGCTTTACAACGAAGGCGACGGGCTACTACCCGGCAAGTTGCTCGGGGTGAATGAGTCGAAGACGGCGGACGACCTCGGCTTCCGATTGATTGCGGACGAGGACTCCTACCGCCGTCCACCGCTGGCTGCTTTTCGAGATGACAACGTTCGAGCTGGCCTGACGACGGTGCCGTTCAAGCGGTACATCAAACTCGACGCCCCTGCGGACGGCCGAGCGCGGCGGATTCTGTCCTTCGTCCCAGCAGCCCAACTCAGCGCGAAGCCGAAAGAGAAAGCCGGCAAGACGGACAAAGTTGACACGCCCGACAAGTCGGACAAGCCAGATGCCGCCATCGTCGAATGGCCCCGCCATCGCGGGCGCGTCGTGGTTTACACCAGCACGTTCAACACGGACTGGAACGACTGGCCGGTGCTGCCGACGTTCCTGCCGTTCGCCCATGAACTGTTGCGATACACGGCGGGGACGGGTGATCGGCACACCTTGCGGGTGGGGGAAGCCATTGAAGAATTCGCCCCAGTGAACATGGTCGGCCTGATGGCCGGCGTTGTCGGCCCTGAAGGAATTGCGGCCACTTTGACCGTTATCGCGGGTGACGAATCGGGCTTGGTTCGGTTCAGTGACACCACGTTGTCAGGGCTGTACCGGGTGTCGATCGGCGGGCGGCGTGACCGTGTTTTTGCGGTGAACGTGCCGGAATCGACCCCAGGCGGTGGCAGTGAATCGGACTTACGGCGGCTGGACCCGGCGGAATTACGCCCGCTCGGAACCATCACCGTCGTCAACGATCCGACCGATCCCAAACTGCTGGTGGGCAGTGACGGTCTGGTGACACTCGTGCCACGCCCGCACGGCCCGATGATTGCCCGGTGGTTGCTGACTGCCGGGTTAATTGCCGTCCTTGCGGAACTGTTGTTGGCGTGGCGATTCGGCCCGGCCCGCTCCGGTGGCATGGCGGTTCAGAGTGCCGAACAACCCCGTAGTAATCACGGCCTCCGGTCGCTGGGCATCGCGCTAGCACTGATCCCGATTGCGTTCACGCTGGGCCTATTCGCGGTCGTCGCGCATTACGAATGGACCGGCGAACTGGTCGGGTTCCTGCCGGAATCACTGCGAAACCTCATCGAACAAGTGCTCGGCGTCCCCACGGCGGGGGCGGGTGAGGGGACACGCTGGCGGCTGGAATCGTTCAGTGTTTACGTGAAGAATACCCGACTCGACCACCGCCTGTTACTCGGCATCGGCGTCGCGGCGTTGATCTTCGTTGTCGCGGTGTATCGGCTCGAACGCCGGGCGGCGGGGCGGGTTTCGCGGGTCATCGTGCCGGTGATGTTGCGCACGGCGGCGATTGCGTTGATCCTGTTTTTCCTGCTGCCACAACTTCGCTTGGCCTTCGACCGGGAGGGGTGGCCGGACATCGCCGTGTTGCTCGATACCTCCGCAAGCATGGCCACCGTGGATGAGTTGCAAGATGCGGATGTCAAAGCCAAAGCCACACAACTCGCCAAGTTGGACAACCTGTCCCAGGTCGATCGGTTGCGGCTAGCGAAGTTACTGCTCACCCGTGGCGACGGGGATTTGCTCACACGGTTGCTCACGGAGAGGCAGTTCAAAGTTCACGTCTATTCGATTGCGGATCAAGCAAAATTGGTGGCCGAGTTGAACGAACCCGGCGACGCAACGGCGGGCAAGGACGCGGTGAACCAACTCAAAGCCGATGGCGAATCCAGCCTGTTGGGCGACGGCGTGCAAGCGGTGTTGAAGGCGTTCCGGGGCAGTTCGTTGGCCGCGATTATTGTCTACACGGACGGCGTCACGACTGCCGGTGATGAACTGTCGAAGGCTGGCCGTGAGGCTGCCCGGTCCGGCGTGCCGTTGTACCTCGTCGGCATCGGCGATACCCGTGAACCGCCGGACGTGATCTTGTCCGACTTGAAAGCCGTCGATGTAGTGCTGAAGAACGACACGCTGATTTTTGAAGCCCGCCTGACCTCGCGTGGCATCGGCGCTAACGCCACGACCTCCGTTCCGGTTATTCTCTACGAACGCCAAGGCGAGAAACTCGTGGAGCGGGCGCGGGAGTCCGTTCGCCTCGATCCGAGTGGCAAGCCGGTGCCGGTGCGGTTGACGACGGTACCGAAGGAAGTCGGCGAAAAGACTTACGTGATTGACGTGCCGGTGCAACCCAACGAGGCCGAAACGGTCAACAACCGGCTCGAACGGGTCGTGCTCGTTGCCGAGACGAAGCGGCTGAAGGTGCTGTACATCGAAGCGTCGCCGCGGTACGAGTTCCGGTTCATGAAGGTGCTGCTCGAGCGCGAAAACGACGCGATTCTGGGCAACAAAACGATCGCCCTTAACACGCTGTTGTTGGATTCGTCGCCGGGGTACGCGGAGCAAGATAAGAGCGCGTTGCGGACGATGCCGACCAAGGCGGAACTGTTTGCTTACGACGTGGTGATCGTCGGCGACGTGGACCCGACCCTGTTGCCGCGCGCGAACCAGACGTTCCAAGACCTCGCCGATTTCGTGAAAGTCCGGGGCGGTGGGTTGCTGTTTATCGCGGGCGAGCACTCGACCCCATCGAAGCTTTTCGCCACACCGCTCGCGGACCTGTTGCCGATCGTGCCGTCGGACATCGTGCCACGAGATGCAACCGTCACGGCTCCCATTGTCGATGGGTACCGCCCCAAGTTGACGCCCTACGGCATGAATCACCCGCTGTTCCGGCTGACCGCCGACGAAGCCGAGAACGCCCGCGTGTGGGCGGGGTTGAAGCCGCTGTTCTGGACCGCGACCGGGTACAAACGCAAACTCACGGCAGAAGTTCTCGCCGTTCACCCGGACCGTCCCGCCGATGGGTTTGCCGGGGAAAATCACCCGATCGCGTTGCAGCAGTTCGTTGGCAGTGGCCGCGTGATGTTCTTCGGGTTCGATGAAACGTGGCGGTGGCGGTTCCGACAAAGCGAGGAACGCTACAACCAATTTTGGCTGCAAGCCGCGCAGGTGCTGTCCCGCAATCGCGTGACTCGCGCCGAATTGAAAACCGACAAACAGACCGCGTACCGGCGTGATGAACCGATCCGGATCACAGTCCGGTTCCCGGACGATGCCCCCGCACCCGCAGCGGATGCGCCGATCAAAGTGCTGGTCGAACGGGCGCCGCTCAAGAAGCCCGACGGCACCCCCGGCGTCGGCAGCAACGAAGCCCAGACCGTGCAGTTGGCCAAGGTCGATGGCACCCGTGCCACGTATCAAACGCTGTTGACCCGCACCCCGGAAGGCGAGTACCGCTTCTTCCTGACCGAACCCGCCATCACCGGCAGCCGCCCGCGTGCCGAGGCCAAGGTGCTGCCCCCGCCCGGCGAGCGCGACCGCATCGAAATGAACCGGGCGGAACTGCTCCGCGCCGCCACCGAATCGCGTGGCAAGTTCTACACCCTTGCCGACGCCGACAACGTCATCGACGACCTCCCCGAAGTCCCCCGCGTCCCGCTGAACCAACCGATGCCCCCCATCCCGCTCTGGAACCACGCCCTCGCCTTCGCGCTACTCGTGGCCCTCCTGGGCGCCGAGTGGTTACTACGCCGCCGGGAGCGATTGCTGTGAGATTGCCATGAGCGACGAACCGGAAGTGTTGCAAAGACCGCTACCAACGACCACAATGCGCAGCACCATAATTGCTGGCGTTGTAGTGTTCGTATTCGGAGTGATTATTCTTTTTTTCGGCTTTCCCTTATCGTTCTATGTTGAGAGACCATACGGCAAAGGATCGTGTTCTAGAGTGTTGTATCCCAACACGTTAGGAGCAACTCATGTCGGCATCGAAACTTCAGCGGCGGGCATATCGCAGTGATCTCACATTGGCGCAATGGAACA
>JANLRE010000785.1:0-2113 GCA_031368205.1 Fimbriiglobus sp.
GTGAGTCGCAAGTGTATATATCGAGTGTCAGGTTAATGTTGAGACGGCTGACAAATATGAGTATGACCCCCGGTTCAGGCGGTGCCTCAAACGCTCAAAATCCTAGGCTCGCCGCATGATTCTTTACCGTATGGTCTCTTAAAACCGGCAAACTTTCCGTGAAGCAGATGCCAAAGACTCGCTTTTATCAGTTGTATCAGGACAGTGTTTGCGGATGCGTTTTGCGTGTAGCCCGTGAATTGCTTGCATTACTTCCGGTGAAAATGGTCATAGTTACAGCACTCGGGGAAATACTAAACACACAGACAGGGCACCTTGAGCAGAAAGCTATCCTTTCAGTTGCAGTGCCTAGGGATACTGTAAAACGAATTCAGTGGGAGACCGTCGATCCTTCAAAAACGATGTCGAATTTCGTTCACCGTATGTCTTTCAAGAAAACAACAGGTTTCTTGCCAATCGAGCCGATTGAGTTCTCGAATATTCGGGTATGACAAGAAACAGTAACATGAATCTGAATAAATATATTGAAATCAACTTGTTTTCTTTGTGACAACGCAAAGCAGAAAGCGCTGATAAATTCGCTAGTTTCGAGTGTCGGACAATTCGTGGCTCATATCACTTGTCGTTCTTCTTCATGTCTTTCATTGCATCATCTTTCTTTGCGCCCTTCTTGGTGGCTGGTGGGGGTGTTAACGTGCCGCTGATGAGAACGTACTTGACGCGGAGGTCGGAGGGGATAGCTTTCTCGGCGGTAATGATTTTTGGGTCGCATCAGGGTGACTTCAACGATTTGACCGACACGCAAGTCGGACTTCTCGACCGCGACCTACAAATCCGCCAGAAAGATTTGCCAGATCCTATTTCAGTTTTGGTTGACGCAGTAGGGCCACCGCCTCTAGCCACAGGGAGTTACGCGGGGTCTTGGGTTGGGACATCGTCCGTGAACTTGATCGTGAAACGGAGCTTGCGACCGCAGAGGGTGAGTTCGTCGCCCGATCGGATGCGGGTGGGGCCGGAAATTTTACGTCCGCCCAGGATCGTGCCGTTTTTCGAGGCCACATCGTGGACTTCACAACTGCCGTCACGGTGAACCACAATCGCACAATGTCGCCGCGAGACATGTTCGTCCCGAACCACAACCGAGTTGTCCGCCAATCGCCCGATCGTGTTGATGCCCACACTGAGTGGGTACGATTTGTCGCCGTCGTTCAGCCAGTACGTTTGCGTCAACCCGAACGGCACAACCAACGTCGGACCGTCGCCGGGATCGTTGGGCGACAGAAGTGGCAGGTCGCCGACAAGTGTGTATTCCCCGCAGGCCACCTGGAGTTGTTGCCGCGCAGCCCGAAACTCATCCCGCCTGTTAGCGAGACCTTCCAAGTGCAAACTGTGCAGTCGAGAATCGGTCATGGCGAAGCCAGCGACCAGTGGTGACACGAAGCGAGCGCTTCAGGATTGCCTACTTATAAGAAGTCTTGGACGGCTTGCCTAGTCCGTCAAGCCCGGAATGATCGGAATTTATTCCCCAAGTTAAACATCTCGTGAATCAACCACTCCACAAGGAATGTTAGGCGACTGAGTTGCATAATAATCGAACATCAAGTGTGCATATCCTGTGCCAAATCACGGGCGAGCCAGAAACAAATCGAACGTGTACCGGAATAACCCCACCTTGACGCCACCCCGTTGGCGACTAGCATGTACGTAGTCGATCTAAGGAGCCGTAGCTCAGCTGGTAGAGCAGCAGACTTTTAATCTGCGGGTCGTGGGTTCAACCCCCACCGGCTTCACTTGAAAACAGGGCAAATAACGCGGCAGTCAGGATGAGAGTAAAAGTGATTGCTATGCGGTTGCTACAGTGAAATGAAAAAAGGACGGGCTTTTAGCCCGTCCTTTTTCAGTTAATCCGGAAGCTTTACGTTTGGTCAAACTGTAGTTTTTACCCATTCAAGACAAATTACTCCCAATCCTTCACCTTGAAGCCGAGGCTCGTGGCATTCTCGCTCACGCCGCGTTTGATGGTGTCGCTGGCCCCGTTGGGGAAGTCGGCGTCGATCTCTAGCGTGATGCGGATCGTTGCGTTCGGGTCAGTGTTGAGAAGTCTAATCACCTC
>JANLRE010000786.1:0-3852 GCA_031368205.1 Fimbriiglobus sp.
GCCCAGGGCCATGCCCTGGGTGCCAGTTCCCAGGGCATGGCCCTGGGCTGATAGAACGTCCCTTTCAGGGCCGAAAACCCGTTGTAGACAGAGTGCCAGAAAGATTTGTTACACCCCGTGGATCAGCAGTTCAGCGACGGAATCGACTTCGGTTTCGCGGCTCACATTGCTTTTCGGTCCTGTTGAAGCACGGATAACTTGCGCAGCTCCTCCAGAGTCTCGTTCTTGAGCCGTTCTCAAGTTTTCATGCGGATCCACCGATAAAGAGTGATGGTTGTCCTGCCTGGGGTGGTTGGGGGCGGAAAATGACTGCGCATACGGACCCGTTGGTTGTTGGTGAACTCGTCGTCCAAAATGGCAAGCAACGGGGGACGCGAATTCCGTTGCAGGCCACGGTCACCATGATCGGGTCGGCGAATTTGTGTGATGTCAAAGTGACCGGAACGGGGGTTGCCGAAGTCCACTGTGCGATCAGTGTGACCGGCGCCGGCCCGACGCTGCGGTCCTGGGATTCGCAGCAGACGTTGGTGAACGGTTCGCCCACGTCGGCAGGTCTGTTGAAGCACGGGGATGAAGTTCAAGTTGGCCCGTGCGTGTTTCATCTCGAATGGCACGTTGAAGAAATGATCCCGCTCCAGGTCGCGCCACGCCGGGACGCCGGGAGCCATTCTCGAAGTCCCGTGGAAACCGATGCCGTGTGGGACATCGCCCAGCGGGAGCGGGCACTGCACGAGCAAGAATCGGAACTGGCGACGTTACTCGATTATCGGCAACAACAACTCGCCGGACTGCTTTACGAACTAGCGGAACAGCGTGAGGAACTGCGGGGTTTTCGGGGCCGAGAACGGGCACGCTTGGCAGGCGATACCGCCAAGATCACCCAGGGCAAAATTCAAATCGACCGGATGCGCAAAGCAACTCGGGACGATCGTGTTCGGGCACGCAAACTGTACGGCCGGTTCTTGAAGCGGATGAAAACCAAGCGGACTGCGGAACGAGAAGTCCTGGCCACCGAACGGGCCGACATCGCCGCCGACCGCCAACGCTTAACAGCCGAAGCGGCGCGGAATGCCACGCAGCAAGCTCAATTCCATGCCGATGCGGATGACTACAAACAGCGCTTGCAAGACGCTTGGGAACTGCTCACCGAAAGCCAACGGCGCTTGCACACGGATCGCCAGGAAGTTGAAGAAACACTGGCTCGCCAACAGCACGTCTTGGTTCAGCGCGAAACGGAACTCGTTCAATCGGAACACGACCACGAGGCCAAACACCACGAACTGGAAAGCCGGGTCGTGGCACTGTTCGATGAAATTGCCCGGCTCGAAATGCGGGCCGCACAAAGCCAAGTTGTGGTGCAACAACTCGAAGCGCAACGCACTGGTCTCGAAACGCACATGGGTAACTCATCGCCGATGAGTGCAAGCCTCACGATCATTCCGGGCTTCGATGACCGCGTGGCCCTGAACTCGAACGCCAAACGGGACGCCCAGGAATTGCTCACCGAGTTGGCGTTACGGGACCGGGAGTTGGACCGCGAACGCATGAGTTTGCAGCACGCCCGTGCGGAACTGGAACGGCGGGCGGTGGACCTCCACGACCAACGCAGCGTGGTCGCGGAGCAAGTCGCGGCGATCGAAGTGGCGCGGCGAATGTGGCAATCCACGGAATGCCAGACCATCCACGAGATTGAAGCCCTGGCCCGAAATCTTGACCAACGCGAAATGGCCGTCGAAGAGAAAGAACACGAACTGGTGGCCGTCGAGCAGACCCACCGCGAGCGGGCGCTGGACATGTGGAATCTCCGCCGCAAACTGGAAGCGTGGCAGTTGTCGCTGAGTGCCCAGGAGGCGACCACACTCGCCAATCGGGATCGCAGCGAATCCGAATTGCACGCCAAACGTGAACACCTTCTGAACTGGGAAACGTCACTGACAGACCTCTGTCGCAAGTGGTCCGCGACTCGCAAACACGAACTCTGGCTGCTTAAGAATGAGCTAGAAATGTGGGAAAGTTCCCGCGCCCGGTATCGGCTCGCTCAAGCCGAGTTCGACCAACTGCGGGAACGGTTCATCACGACGACGGCGGAAGTTGCGGAATCTGCCGTTGCGACATCACACTTACAGGACGAACTCACCACCGGGCCACGCGGGCCGTTGGCACAACGACGATTGCGTATTTTACGCCGACACTGGGAACGCCACTTCACGCACTTCCGCATGGACATTGACCATCGGCGCGCGCAGCTCAACCAAGACACCGCCAAGGCGGACGATCGGTACCGGGAGTTGTCGCAGCGTCTGACGCAAACAATCGAACAGCGAAATGCCCTGGCGGACGCGGAACAAGCCGTCGCGGTGGAGAACATGAAAGAATCGCGCACGACTAACGAGCAAGCCGTCGTGATTTCGATCGACGTGGCGCGGGCGCAACGAACGGAACAAGAACTGGTCGCCGTCCAAGCCGAGGTTCAGCGGTTGATGAACCTCGTGCTGAACCGGGTTGCCGACATTGAAGACGAGCCGGTGTTGCTGCGGCTACCAAACCGGGTGGCGTGAGTGTTGTCCTTTCAACCCGTCACGTCATTGCCCTAGCGTGACGGTGTTGGAAACAACTTGCCCCTCGGTGAAGTTGACGCCATCGGTGACGATGACCCAAACCTCAACCGCCCCGGAAAACTTCTGTCCTTTGGGCGGGCGGATTCGTGCCGTACCGCGTATGGCGTGTAGCCCACTCGATATGGCCCGCACTTCGGTCACGCCTTCCGCCGATTTGATCTTGATGACATGCCAGTGATTTTGTAGCCCATGCACACTGTTTTGATAGTCCACCTCCAGTTCACCGGATGCGTTCAGACCCCGAGCCAGCCGGAGGTTCGAGAGCAGAATCGGGGTCGCCACGGGTTGTGCCGGACCACCCGGTAGACCGGGGCCTTGCCCTTGCGGTCCCAATCGGCGCGGCCCAATGGGCATCATGCCTCCCGGTCCATTCCCAATCCCCGGCGGGCGAAGGCCGGGCCGCAGACCCGGCTGCACCGGATCGTTGGGTTGCCCAGGCCCTTGCGGGAAAGTACCCGGTGGGAACGTACCGGGTGGAAACATCGATTCAATTTCCGGCAGCAATTGTTCCAGACCCGGCGGGGACAATTCAGCCGGGTCGATACCGGGTAGGTCACCCTTGGGGGTGGGAAAGCTCGTGCCGCCGTTGCCACCATTTTGCGGAAACAGTCCGGGTTCAAAGCCCGGTTGTTGATTGCCATTCTGGGAATTATTCTGCGACGAATCGTATGCCCGACCCGGCGTCGAATTAGATGTGACGGTCACTTTGCCACTGTCGGAACCGCCGACCACTAACCAGCCCAACACGAACAGGCCCAGGACAACCACAAACCCGAGAACCGTTGCCCCCACCAGCAACCCGAGAATCAACCGCATGGTGGTGTCTGAGTTTTTGCCCCCACCGCTTGAGGCTTTCCGCGATCGACGATTCGACTTCAGCCCACCATCCCTGCGGGTGGCGGTCTTTTCGTTCGGGTCCACGTCATCCAGTCGAGAGATGTTTCGATTTTGCACGGACATGACCTTGGGTCCGTCCGGACCGCGTGTGTCAATCTTCACGCCGCACTTCGGGCAACCCGTGTAACGGATACCCGAGGTGTCAAAAGTACCGTCACACGCAGGGCAGACAAGTTTGGGCATGATCCACTCCCGGCAACATCTTACGAATCGCAATCAGTTTACCATCAGAGGCTAAATGTGAACACAGTGAATCTGGCAGACTTCTGACAGGGGGGGGTGTAATTCATTACTCTGGGAGGTCAAAAAAAGAATGTTCACCGCAGAGTCGCAGAGG
>JANLRE010000889.1:0-1116 GCA_031368205.1 Fimbriiglobus sp.
GTAGCACTTTTTGGTACGTGAGCCGGTCGTAGCGTTCGGCGTGCGGGTTCTTGTCCGGGTCGGAATCGTAGACGCCATCGACCTTCGTGGCCTTCAGCAAAATGTTCGCCCCGATCTCGCGGCCCCGCAGTGCGGCGGCGCTGTCGGTCGTCACGAACGGGTTCCCGGTCCCACCGGCAAGAATGACGATTCGCCCTTTCTCCAGGTGCCGAATCGCCCGCCGGCGAATGTACGGCTCGCACACCTTGTCCATCGGCACGGCGGACAGTAACCGCGTCTCGACATCAAGCCCTTCGAGCGTGTCCTGCAACGCCAAGCCGTTCATCACGGTGGCGAGCATCCCCATCGAGTCGGCGGTGGCGGGCTTGATTTTGTTCGGGTTCAGAACGGCGGAAAACTGCGCCCCGCGTAGTAAGTTCCCACCGCCCACGACCACCGCAAGCTCCGCGCCCATTTGCGCGACCCGCTTCAATTGGATCGCAATTTCCAGCGTCTCCGCCAAGCCGATCCCGTTCTTCCCCGCCGGGCCAAACGCCTCGCCACTCAGTTTCAGCATGACCCGCTTGTAAACCGGCTTCATCAACTCGAACGAACTCGGCTCGGTCATCGTGGCACATTCCAAATAGGGACGAAATTCCCGCACCCGAAATCTCATTATAGAACCCCCCACCCAACCCGCCACCGCACTCAGTCGCTCAACCGCGGCCCCAGGCGTTCGCGCAAGATTTCCCGCACGCGGTCACTGGCACCGCACCCGCGAATATCAAGTTCACACAACCGCGACAGGTACGGCGATTCGGCGAGGGGAAGAAGTGCGTCATCAGGCAAGTCGTTGGCCGATAAATCCAACCACGTCATCCGCGCGAGGTGTGGCGAAGCTGCTAACAGATTAGTAGCCTGCTTTGTCAACTCGCAGCGTTGAAGACCCAACCCTGACAAGTTCGAGTGTGGAGATTTCATTAACACTTCGACACCACGTTCGGCAATCGAATTACTGCCAAGTGTGAGGATCCGCAGATTCGCAAACTGAAGTGAATTGGCAATCGCAATGACACTGGCATCGGTTATTGCGTGATGCTCATGGTTGGCGTCGAAATTCCAGTTGTCTCCAAGATG
>JANLRE010000862.1:0-1501 GCA_031368205.1 Fimbriiglobus sp.
ACGGTCGGTCGCCGATTGACAAGGAGTTGTCACTCGGCGTACAATTCCTGAGTGTGATCTCGACGACATCCGACGACAAGCTCACGCGGTTGGAGCAGTACGCCCAAATTTTGCTGGCATCGAACGAGTTCCTCTACATCGACTGATCGCACAGGTGGCCACGATGAACTTCTCAATGAACCGACGACAAATGCTGACCCGAACGGGCACCGGGTTCGGAATGCTGGGTCTGGCCGGACTGCTCGCCGCGCAGGGGGAACTTGCCGCTGCGGTTCCTGCGGGGTCGCCGTTGGCGCCAAAATCGCCGCACTTCGCGCCCAAGGCGAAGCACGTGATTCACCTGTTCATGAACGGCGGGCCGTCGCAGGTGGACACGTTCGACCCGAAACCGGCGCTGGAAAAGTACCACGGCCAAAAACCTGCGGCGGCGGGACTGAAGACCGAGCGGAATACGGGCGGGCTGTACAAGTCGCCGTTCCAGTTCGTGAAGTGCGGCAAGTCGGGCATTGAAGTCTCCGAGATCTTCCCCGAAATCGGCAAGTGCATCGACGACATTTGCGTGATCCGTTCGATGCACACGAACGTGCCGAACCACGAACCATCCTTGTTGATGATGACCTCCGGCAACACGCAACCGATCCGCCCGAGCATGGGGTCGTGGCTGACGTATGGCCTTGGCACGGTGAACCAAAACCTGCCCGGCTTCGTCGTGCTATGCCCCGGCAAACCCGTCGTCGGCCCACAACTTTGGGGCAGTAGTTTCCTGCCGGGCGTCTACCAGGGGTGCCACATTGCGAACCTCGACCCGAAGCGGATCATCGAACACATCGAGAACAAGAACCTGTCCAAAGCGAGCCAGCGTGGGCAACTGGATTTGCTCAACGAACTCAACCGCCTTCACCGCGACGACCGGGAAGGCGACGACCAACTGGACGCCCGGATTCAGTCATTGGAAATGGCCTACCGGATGCAGACCGAGGCCCAGGAAGCGTTCGACGTGAACCGCGAAAGTCAAGAAACGCGCGCGCTGTACGGCAGCGGCCCGTTCGCGGATTCGTGCCTGATCGCCCGCCGGTTGGTCGAGCGCGGCGTGCGAACGGTGCAGGTGTTCTTTGGCTCCGGCCAACCGTGGGACGACCACGGCGACCTGGAGAAAGGCCACCGCGACATGGCAAAAGTGAGCGACAAAGCCGTCGCCGCCCTTCTGACCGACCTCAAACGCTGCGGGCTACTTCAGGACACGCTCGTCCTCTGGGGAGGCGAATTCGGACGCACGCCGACGTCCGAGGGGTCGAATGGCCGCGACCACAACAACCACGGCTTCAGCGTCTGGCTGGCCGGTGGCGGTGTGAAAGGTGGCATGACCTACGGGTCAACGGACGAGTTCGGGTTCGCCGCCGTTGAGAAGAAAGTCCACGTCCACGACCTGCACGCCACTATGGTGCACCTCATGGGCATCGACCACGAGAAGCTCACCTACCGTTACAGCGGCCGCGACTTC
>JANLRE010000893.1:0-5931 GCA_031368205.1 Fimbriiglobus sp.
CCCCAGGGCATGGCCCTGGGCTGACAGCACGTCCCTTTCAGGGCCGAAAACCCGTTACAGTCCACCACCGTATGTGACGCCCAGCCCAGTTGCAATCTGTCACTCGTCTCGTTCCAGTCGATAGACCACGGTCTGGAAATACTCGGTGGTGTCGGCGACGTGCCAACCCGTTGGCAATGGAAACGGAAATGACATCGGCGGCGGCTCCCAAGTGTGAACAACCCATATTTTTCGCCGTGACAGATCGTCGGGCGTGAAGGTTCCGTACCAGGTTCGCCAGAGTTGCGGGTACTGTCGAAAGTAGTATTCATACTCCGCGTGGTTAATCAGGATGCAATCGTTCGCGCCACGGTGGTGGAGGACGTAAGCCGCGGCTTCATCGCAGGCGGCACGGGGCCACGGCGCGATCACGAGATAGCCCGCCAACCCGACGGGAATGACCAACCCCAGCCCCGCCACACCCAACGCCAGTGACCGGAACCGACCGGATGCATCAATCACGATTCGCAATCCTTCGGCAGTCAGTAGGCACACCGCCGGCGCGGCGTAGACCAACAGCCGCGTCCCACCGTAGGGGTACTTCCCCAACAACGCGGCGATGAGTGCTAACCCGATCGGCAGCAGCAACACAACGACCGTCATCGCCTTCCCACGCCGACACCAGACTACAGCGGCGATGACGATGTTTCCCACGAAGAGGAAACCATACGGCATGATCGCGTAGCGAAGCACTTCCAGCGTTCGCAAGAGTGCCCACGGCACCACGCCCCACGGGTCTGACCAATCCGGGAAATCTTCTTGCCAAAACGTATCCAACTCCGCGTTCCGTTGGGCCACAGCCGGGCCGAGTGCGAGTGCCAGAAATGCCAGCATCACTGCCACCGCGAACCCGCTATAGCCCAGCCACGCGGACCAGTTTCGCCGTTCCGCCCACCAACTCGGTAATAGCCCGATCAGCACCGCACCGAGTACAAAACAGGACGGAAACGACAGCCAAATCATCACCGGCGCGCAGACGATCCCGAGCCGACACCGCGCGCACAATGGCCAGTCGTCGGTGCGAACAAAGCCATACGCCACCAGTGCCGCAACGAACACGTCCACCGAATACGGTTTCGCTTCGGTCGAATGCCACAGCAACCGTTCCGAGACGGCAAACAGCCCGACCGCCACTGCTGCAGTACCCGTTGTGGTCACCCGTTGTGCCAACCCCGCGACCACGACCACCGACCCGCACGACGCCAGAAACGGAATCAACCGCAACGCATATTCGCTATCGCCGAACAGAAGCACCACGGCCCGTTCGAGCATCAAGAACAGCGGCGGGGCGGCTTGCGCGTGGACCAGCGGGCCGAGCATTTCAGGAAACGAGAGGTTCAGCACGTTGACGATCATCGCCGCTTCATCGTGCCACACGACCGGGCAGAGCAAGAAGTGATACAGGCGCAACGCCAGCCCCACCGCCACCGCCAACGGCACCCAATACCGAGAATTCAGACGCATCCTGTGAACCTCGTGTAATTTGACCATGCTCCGTTACTTGGCATCCCAGATCACGACCTGCCCTTTTGCGTTGGCGCAGGCAATCCGCAGTCCGTCCGGCGCAACAGCAACTGCCGTCGGCTTGCCGATGCCCCAATCGTACTTCACCGTAAGTTCCCCGCTCGCCAAATCCCAGAACCGGACGTGCGTGTCGTTGTTGGTCACGGTGACCAATTGGCGACCGTCCGGCGTGAGTGCGGCGTCCAAGAACGGCTTTTTATCCACGCTGATCCGCGCAACGGGAGCAAACGATTCGAGGTTCCAAATGCCAATAATTGATGTCCACCGAATAACTAGGTGGCGGCCATCGGACGAGATCAGCATCGGGTAGGGGAAGGCCCCACGATTGTCGATGGGGATTCTTCCCTTCTCGATGTCGTCTTCAAATACGACGGCCTCGCCTTTCGCTTTTTTCCCTTCCGCTTTCGTAGTAATCAGTGTCAGTGCCCGACCCGACGAGATCGGGTACGTCATCCCCTTCACGGTGCCAACAAGCTGTATGCCGAACCCCGCATTAATATCGAACTCGGCGGAGCTAAAATCGAGTAAACTGCCCGTGCTTGAATCCCACCGTGCGAAAGCTCGTGTTCTGGTTCCACTTGCTTCCAATTGTTTGCCGTCAGGCGAAAAACGCAGACTGTCCCAGTTCGAGTACATGTGCCCCGTATCTGGCAGTTTTAACGGAGCCTTGCCTTGCGTGTAAATGTCAATGCCGGTGATGTTAATGATGGCTACGCTTAGGCCGTCCGGAGAGAACGTCATCTCTCCGTACTTTAAGAAACGAGCGATTGCAGCGAAGGTTTGCGTGTGCAACAGGTGTGTGCCACGCGCCAACTCGCCGACGGCCAATATCTCGCCGGTCGGCGAAAACAGCAGGCGTTTCACGTCCTTCAGGTCGCTGTCAAATGTCAGCACGGAACGCCTCCATTGGTGGCGGTTCGGATCGGGCAATTCGGCGCCCCGGCGGGGTTTCTGTCCTATCTTTAGTTTTGCGTCTTTATCGCGTTCAGATTCACTGTTCTACTGATGCCTGGGGCGTCGAGATTTAATGCCAGCCGAAACTGCGATTCACATCGACGGCCTTCGCGTTCAGTACGGTGATTTCACGGCTGTGGACGGGTTGAATCTGGAGATCCGTCGCGGGGAACTGTTCGGGCTGCTCGGGCCGAACGGGGCGGGGAAATCGACGACCATTCGCGTGTTGATTGGGCAGCGGACGCCGACGGCGGGGGCGGTGCGGGTGTTGGGGCGGGACGTGGTCCGGGAGTGGTCGCACGTCAAGCCGTTGTTCGGCTACGTCCCGGACCGCGAGAACCACTTTGAAGAGTTCACCGGGCGACGCAACCTCGAATTCTTCGCGCAGCTTTACAACACCCCACGGTTGCGGGTGCGGGACTGTTTGAAGATGGTTGAACTCGACGAAGCGGGTAACCTGCCGGTGCGGAGTTACTCGCTCGGGATGCGCCGCAAGCTCTTGCTGGCTCGCGCCCTGTTGCACGAACCGCGTGTGCTGTACCTGGATGAGCCGACCGCGAATTTGGACATTCACTCCGCCGAGGTCGTCCACCGGATCTTGCGAGAACGGGTCGCCGACGGTGCCACGGTGGTGCTGACGACCCACGACATGGACGAAGTCGAAAAGATCTGCGACCGCGTCGGCATCATGTGCAAAGGCAAACTCGTCGCCCTCGATTCGCCGCTCAACTTGAAACAACACCACACCGAACGCAAGGCGGATGTCATCCTACAAAGTGGCGTCCGCGCGTCGTTCGACATGGACAACGAAACCGACCGCCAACGGCTCGCCGAAGTCGTGCGGGCCGGCCAAGTGGCAAGCGTGAAAACCCGCGAGTTCGACTTCCACGCCACGTTCTTGAAGCTGACCGGGCTGGCGTTCGAGTAACTCTCTTAACTAGAAACCGTTTCACCACAGAGGCACAGAGGCACAGAGAAATCTAAAATCAAATTCTTATTGGCTTTCTCTGTGCCTCTGTGCCTCTGTGGTGAATCGTTTTCAAACCTGATACCCGATACCCGATACCCGATACCCGAGATTATGCGTCTCTACATTCTTCGCGCTCTGCTGTTGAAAGAAGTCCATCGCCATGTGGCGAACCGGGGCGGGATTGCGTTGTGTCTGCTGCTGATCGTGGCGGCGCTGTTGCTGTCCGTGTTCAATCCGGGAACGGGTGCGGGGGGGACGGGCGGCGGGTCGCTGATTGATGGCGTACATCGGTGCATGGTGCAGTACGCCGACGAGACGGCGTTCATCCGCGAACTGCGGGCGACTGTGCCGGGCGACCTTCAGCCGCACGTCATTTTTGAACGGCAACAGCCGGACCAAGTCAAAGGGTTGATGACCTACGCCCCCGGTACCGGGGCGATTCAGATTCGGACGCGGAGCGAGAACGGCGTCGTGACGATGAAGTTCGACATTTGGCACCCGCCCGAAAAGCCCGAAGCGATGGCCCCCTACGAGGCGTGGTTCTTGCGGGCCGCCCGTGATGCGATGCAGAAGCAAGCGGCCGAGGAACTTCACGCCGCCGGGATCGACCCCAAAGGATTAACCCAACGGGATGTCCGCAACGACGACCTCTGGGCGATCCGCGATTCGTACCGGCAACTCGGCGAAGAAGTCGAGCGGTTAAAAGCAACCGCGAAGCTGACCGGGGCGACCGTTCCCGCGTCACTCGTACCGCTGCCCAAGATCGAGATTGAACGCAACGGACTCGGCGCGCCGCAACTCGATTTGCGGTCCGCCGTCGCTACCGGCATGGTCGTGTTCTCGCTGTACTTCTTTTGCGTCTACTTGCTGCCAACGATGACCTGCGAAGAACGGGAACGCGGCGTGTTGTTGGCTCAAGCCCTGTCGCCCGCATCACCACTGGAGATACTCGCCGCGAAGTTTCTGTTTTACCCGACATTGGGTATCACGATGGCGGCGATCCTGGCCGGGATTTACAAGCCCGCGATCCTGTCCACGTTGTTCTTCTGGCTGGCCCTGTTTTCGATGGGCAGCGGGTTCCTCGGCATCGGCATGACGGTGGCCACGCTAGCCAAGACACAACGCGCCGCATTCATGGGGTCGATGTGCTACCTGATGTCCGTGGCGTTGATTCTGTTCATCTGTCAGCAGAACGGCATTCCGGGGATTCCGTACTTGGCGATCGAATTCCACGGCCCTCGGGTAATCCATGCCGCGATTACGGGGGAAATCTACTGGTACCACTACTTCAACCTGTTGGGGGCAGCAGGGTTAGGGGTTATGTGGATGACCGTGGCCGGGTGGTTGTTCCGGCGTCGCGGGTGGCAATAATCAGCGCGAATCTGACGCGCTGGCGTCCTGTGTAATTTCCCCAGCTTACCCCGATTGCTTTTGACCATGACCCTCCGAACGCTTACAATTACTAGGTGATGGGTGGTTCACGCCCAGCCAGAAATTGCAATCCAAGAATCGCACCAGGAGGCGTTCACCGTGTACAGCTTAATTCTTATGACCGCGATGGCAGGCACCCCAGATGTGGCCAGTTTTGGGTGGGAGAACGGCGGGTGTTACGGGTCGGGTGGCGGGATCAGCGTCGGCTGCACCGGCTACGCGCCAGCAGCATGTTACGGCTCGTGTGGCGGTTATTCTTGTGGCGGCTACGGTGGCCCACTCTTCCCACGAGCGGCAGCGTTTGCCCGCTTCACAGCACGAGCCACAGTCGGCACACTCGCAACTGCATTGCGGCCCTTTAGTGGCTACGGCTATGGCGGTTGCTACGGGTCATCCTGTTACGGCAGTTCGTGCTACGGGTCATCGTGCCTCGGCTCTAACAATTATGGCTCCGCCGCTTACGGTGGCTGCTACGGAACCGGCTACAGCACGGGCGGCATCGGTTACGCTCCCATGCACTCTCCAATGCAAATGGGCGGAGCGGGCTGCTTCGGCTCCAGCGAAGGCGTAATGATTGGTGAAGCCGAATCGTTCCCGATGGATTACGCACAAGTTCCAACATTCACCAACACCGTCGTCGCCGTGAAACCCGTTGAAATGCCAACACCCACTGTGGCGAACCTCAGCATCGAGTTGCCCGCGACCGCGAAGCTGTTCGTCGATGGCCAACTCATCTCCGGTTCCGGTGAGAAACGCCAGTTCCACACCCCGGCGTTGCCCAAGGGCCAAGCGTACTTCTACGACGTGAAAGCCGAGATCGACGTGAACGGCAAAACCGAAGTGGAAGTCAAACGAGTCGTCCTGAAAGCCGGCGACGAACTGAAAGAATCCTTCCCCAAACTCTTCGCCGCCATCAAAGCCAACGGCATCACGAGCGTTGCGGCGAAGTAGGGATTGCAAACCATCCGACCCTGAGCGGGGGGCGTTAGCCCTCCGAGGTTGCGCAACCTCGG